>CAMWYV010000092.1 GCA_947178565.1 uncultured Porphyromonadaceae bacterium
GCGAAGCATAGAATTAAGGATGCAGCCAGTCACGGCGTTTGCGCGGGTTTCCGGAGGTGAGACCACCGCCCCATGCGGGGCCAACCCTCCGCGGAATATCGAGCTTATGTTCCCGGCGATATTCCGGATCCAAAAACGGAAGATAGCCCGCGTTATCGCGCATATAGCCGAAACCTACCCCGTAAGCCTGATATACACCATAGCGGATGAAGGCAAATTCCACCACACTGCCGGCTGCATTCCCCCTTATTTCGGAATCGAGGCTGCTATGCAGCGCTCCGGAGCGGATTATGCCGAATCGCTCAATCTTTTCACGCCAGATTATGAGCATCTCGCGCGTCCACCCGGCAAGGTATTTGTCCCTATCCTCAATTACAGCCATTCATCCGGATTATAAACAAGGTCAACAGGCTCGTTCATCTCGAGCATGAAATAGCACCCGGTACATCCGTTCAGGAAGTATTTGCCGAGCTCGCGAGTCATGATCGAGCGTGTGTTAAAATACGCGAACTCGTTTGATGGGTCGTCTTCATCAGCAATCAGCTTAGACAGTACCTGTTGCGAAAGTTTGCGGCATACAGACAAAGCCTCCGCGCGCTCAGCCTCGTTGTCGAACGAGTAGCGGTGAAGGATAAACACGGTGAACACCCGTTTTTTATGCCAACCGCCGCTTCTGCCGGTGGAATAGCCCCCGTCATTTGTATCATCAATGCAGAAGAAAGCTGATTTGCTTGAAAACTCCTGCAGCGGACCTTCAAGAGATTCAATGCCGGAGCATGTGCAGAAGTGAAACCCTGCACTCTGAGCGAGTTTGTTTGATGCGCATATTTCGCCGAAATATTTCTCGGCATCAAAAAAATTAAGAGCGTCCATATTATTTTTTAGGTATTGAAGCCTTGAAGTCCTCCGCCTCCTTAGCTTTGAAGTCAAGTTCTGTAAGAGCTCGCCAGCAATCTGTGTCAAGGACAATTGACTCCTTCGTCACGTCACCGCCGGTGAGCGCTCTGATTTCATTATTCATAATCTCGAGCGGAGACACGTCACCCTCGCCGCCATCAACTTTGAACAGGTTGACGAATATTCCGGCGAACATATTTTTAAGCTGCACAAGCCACTGCAGTATTACGAATCGCTCAAGGTCGCACAGCGGTTTAGTAATCGCTAAACCCGGATAGAGGATAGCCGCTGCACCTCGCAGAGCCTTCTCCTGTCTTGAATGCAGATAGCCCTGGTAGCTGTTCTCGAGGGCAAGATAATCACCGAACTTGACACCGTGCAGCTGCGCATCCACAGCGCTGCACCCCCGCATATTATCGAGGCGTACAGGGGTATTGCCCGGTGTCGATAGCCATTCGAGCTCATCATACACGGCAAGCATCTGCTCCGGAGTCAAGATAAAATCGCGATCACCTGCGACACATAAGAATCCACCGTCAGGCATCTCACGGACAATGCGGATACCTGCCAGCTTGCGGAACACGGCAAGCAGCAGCGCGTCAGTAGTGACGGTCGCCATGATGCGATAGACCTGCTCGAGCTCGAGCGGAGACAACTCCGCCCATGAGCGCGGCAAGTTGATACTGATCTTATTATCTGAAAAAGAAACTCGGGTCGTTCCGTTTGTTCTCATAGCCCTTGTAATGGTTAGCCTCGTACTCGGTAGAACCCATATATTCCGGGAAGCTGTCCGGGTTCGACTCCATGAAGCGGAGCAATGCCGCTTTCGCCGGGTGAAAGTTCTCATTTTTAGCCACCCTGACGACCAGTGTGCGACACAGCACTATCGCCTTTCCCAGATTCCCCGATTCCCTGTTCTCGAATATCGCCCGGCAAAGCGCGGCGAACTGCTCAGGAGATATGATGTTTTTCAGAACAAGCTCAGCTCTATGTATATCAGGCACGGCATTGTTCAGATCAGATCTGTGCGGTTGTGCGATACCGAAGAACATCATATTGCGCCCTCTCCAGAACAGGGATTGAAAATAAGTGCCGGCAAGCGGAGTGTCGCGCCACTCTTCAAAGTTCCTCAGTCTTGAAAGGAATTCATCGAAGGCATCCCACCCCTGGTTGAGAAGATCCGACCGCAAGCGGTTAACCCTGTCCGCCGAGGCAGGGGCAAGATTCTGATTGCTAACGACGCCAAAACCGGTAGGCGTATAGACCAGATCGAGTGAAGGGAGTGCCGCGCAAATGGCTGTGATACACGCAAGCCGCATCATAGCATCGGCGGTTCGTGAATCGGCATCACCCGGCACTTTTTTAACATCAAACTCCACCCCGTCAAGTTTCTCGAAAAGTTCATCGCCGGCGATATTCCGGCACTTCTCCCTTCCCAGCTCTATAAAAGAGCTTATCTTCCCGGCAAGCTCCTTCGAGGGGTTAAACATGGCGGGGCAATAGTGATAGATTATTTCAGTAGTGATTTCCATATATATATCAATCGTTTACATCGCTTTCAGTGCCGTCGCGCTGCACCTTCTGAGCATCTTTGTTTTTATCAAGCGTAGTAAGAAGAATCAGAGGCACTGCAGGTGTAACCTTGTCCTCCCAGCCGTTGTAATAGATAATAAGGTGGTGAACCTTGCAGAGCATATCATGAAACGCGCACTCAAGAGATTGCTTGAGTGTGAAAAGCTCGCGCTTGTCAGACCCTGAATTATTCGTCGAGCTTTTCCCGGGCGTCGCTCCAACGAGGTTCGGGTGAATGTTCGTGACATAGCACTCCATATTCGATGCCTCGGCCACATCTTCACTCCAGTCACCACCCTGTTTGTTGGTGTCTATTGTGTTGATGCGAACCATGCTGTGCTCATTGCCGTTAGGGTCAGTGTAAAAGCCTGATATCCATACCTTACCTGCATTACGGCTGCCTGTAATGAAGTCGCGGATGTGCTGTCGCTCGAGATCAAACCTCTTTTTGATTTCAAGAGGATCTATCAGATTCTCTTCCTTGATTATATGCTCCCAATATTCCTTGTTGATTTCCACCTGATAGCGGATAGCTGAAGAGTTACGTATCTTTATCTTCTTACTCCGACCGACAAGCCGCTTGATATCAAACCAATCTCCGCGGAAAATGGAAGTATAGTAAGGTGTCGGATAATACTTTTGTCCGGGGGTCGGAAAGCGCATCACAACCGCGAACTTATATTCATTTGTCCGTTTTCGGCATTCGCTGTCATTGCCTTTTATTTTACCTGTAAGCCTGAGAAGATCACCTAAGGGGTCACGCTGATCAAGCAGCCTGATTTTCTCGACATCCTTTTTGGTCAGCGCTGACTCCTTGCGCCAGTTTGCATAAAATATATGCTCAATAACCCCGTCTTCGTTCGCCTTTTCAAAACGGCAGAATGACGCGTCTTTGTGCCTGACCTGCACAATCTCACTGTAATCCCGGGTCAGGATTATTACAGCGACACTGAAAAAATAATATTTCATATCAGTGCACTGCTCCAAAAAGAACTCGTTCATCGAGTTATGCAGAAGGAACTTCCTGATATCCTTGTCTTCGGTAGGCTTTTTAGTATCCTTGTCAAGATACTGGAGACCTGTGCCGTATGTAGTCAGGATGTTAAAGAACAGGTTTTGCGAAAGAACATCATCAGAGCCTATTTCACGGATAAGCCTGTAAGGTAACAGATTATCCGCTCCGAACGGCACATATTTCATATTAGGATAGCCGGGTACCGGATTGTAGTTCACGCTGAGACCGTCTTCATCGAAAATGTCCGCCGAGTCATCTATCTGCTCGCCGGCATTATCGACCGTAAATTCAAGAACCCCCGAAGGCGCATATTTCGCAACCGCATCCGACACTGCGCCGGCAGTGGTATTGTCATCTGTAAATTTCGTATCCATTTATTTCAAATAAAGTTATATCCCTGAAAGTGCGGAGAACCTGGCTCAGCGGCAACCTTACCGTGTGAGTGCCGCCTCTCCAGTGCTTACCCACGCATACCGCGCCCTTATACTCCAGGATGTCACCGGTAGAGAGTTTCCACACCTTGATATCGCAAGGCTCGCCGCTCTCGAGCAGCAGCATAGCATCCTTCCAGTGAAGGACTTTAGAAGGTCGTTTGTAATCAGGTTTATTCATAGCTGTTGTCAAAAGAATTGTCAAATATCCTGGTTGATACAGGCGCGAAGCTCTTAGCCGAGACTTTATCCGCATGGCGGTAAGTGATAGTGAGGCGGTTGAGCGCATTATCATCGTTCACCGCCTTCAGGTCACAATCCATAACCGTAAGCAGGTCGCGCATAGCCCCGCGCGAATCAAGCAGCCTGATCTCAGGAGAGCGGGCAATATCGTGCAGGTATTCCTCAGCCCCCTCCGGCAGAATGCCTGTCATAGCCTTGAACTGCATCACCTCCTTGACATTGTAGGTGAGATATTGACCGTTCACCCACGCCTGGGAGCGCTCGAATTGCGGGTCACTCTCCTTTGTCCCGGTGAAATAAAACGTATCCCAAACGTTGAAGCGGTTTCGGTATGCGACAGCCGGATCCGCGGGGAATGCCTTGCTCACCACATAGCGCTGTGAGCGCGCGCCGCATTTCACCGTATATTCAAGAACTGCATCATAACCCGCTATCTTGTGCAGCGATACATCTATCATGTTTATACCCTGATCGCACTGCGTCATGAGCGTTTTAGTCTTTTTTGCTATGCCGTTACCCGCGTCATGCCAATATTCCACCGTTACCGGAGATTGCTCTGTTGCAAAGAAATTCAGGCACTCGTATCTGCCCTGAGCCGTATATCTTGTACCGGTGTGGCTCGTAAGAAAATAGGAGCTCACGAACTCGGCTGCAGTGGTATTATACGCCACGGAGCTTCTGAGTATCGTGCTGACCGCAAAAGTGTCATTACCATCCGCATCACACAGATACAAACTGAGCTCGACGAAAGGCGCATTACCGATATGATTGTCTATCACCTCGTTCAGATCGTAAATCTTTATCAGTCCTGCCGAGTCGGGCACATACGTTCCGGATAACAACTCGTTACCGTCACTGCTCAATGCCACATACACCTCCGGTGAATCGGTAGAGAACTCCAGATACTGGAATTCATAGCTGAATGAGATCGGATTTATATTTGTCAGGATAGCTACTGCCATAGTCATTGAATATGCGGCAAATGTAGCCTCGCGCGTGTGCGTATAAAAATACGGGCTACCTTCACAGGCAGCCCGAACCTAAAATCAAAAATGTTAGAAAAATGTGTCGGTATTACTGTTATTCTTCTGTCAGATCAATCGGAATGTCTCGCAGAACCATAGCCCAGTTGAAATCGGCACCTCCTTCCGGGAACACTGCCTGATAGCCGAGATAAAGCATGATAAGCGCTATATCCTCGATGCTGATTTCAACGACTGTCGCCATGATATCCTGAATGTCTCGAGACGACATATACACCACCTCTCCTGCATCGGAGCTTTCACCTTCCGCCGGTTCGTAATATCTCAGAGCCATAGCAGCTACTTTCGCTACCGCCGGCAGATCTATATTCCCGGGCGTCTCAAGAATGGTTCTGAGTCTCGCCTTATAGAGATGTGAGCTCATGCTGCACCTCCTTTCGCAATGGGGTTGGGTGCCGACATGGTGGTGAT
>CAMWYV010000093.1 GCA_947178565.1 uncultured Porphyromonadaceae bacterium
GAAGTTGGCATAGAAGCAACCTTTGTCACCAGTCAGAGGCAGATCGCCCTCCCACGGATATTTGTTTTCGCTCACACCTGCTCTTGCCGCATATTCCCATTCTGCTTCTGTGGGCAGACGGTATGGCTCAACATAAATACCCTCTTTACCGAGCGAACGACGCAGGAAGGATGTGCGCCAGGCGGCAAACGCATTGGCTTGTTCCCAGCTCACCCCGACAACGGGATAGTCGCTGTAGCCTCCGTGAGAAAAATACATTCTCACGTACGGCTCGTTGTATGCGTTGTCAAAATCGTTGATCCATGCGGTTGTGTCCGGATACACATTTACTATATATGTATTCACGAAATCATATTCTCCGGTGAGACCTCTTGAAATTGTGCGGCGAATAATCTCTCCATCCTCGTCAACCCATGCTGTATCTTTGGTAATCACCGGCGTCTCGGCAGGAACAGGGAGATCGGTATTGTACTGGCGGCGCTTCGGATCCAAGCGGTTTTTACGACGCGCAGCCTCGGTGTGATTGTATATCTCGTAGCGGTAGTTCAGCTGACTCGGGTCGAGTTCCAGAGTTCCGGTAATAGGATTTGTGCGGTAAACGCTCATTATGGCACGCTGTTCATCCTCGTCCGCATTTTTCCACGGAATTGGTTTCTTCCAGTTGAGGTATGGGGTCACCGGATTACCGTCTTTGTCCTCCTCAATCTTGAACTCTTCGTTTCCGCCATAGGCAGGATCTGCGAGACGCTCGCGGATAATTGAGTCGCGAACCCAATAGACGAACTGCTTGTATTCGGCATTGGTAACTTCTGTCTCATCCATCCAGAACGCATCCACGCTCACTCCTCTGGCATCGGCGCGTGTGCCCCATACCGAATCGGCTTCCTGAGGACCGGCTTTGATTGAGCCGCGGTCAACAAGAACCATGCCGTATGGAGCTGGCTCCGACCAAGAGGGCGCACCCACGCCGGTGAGTTCTCCGCCCATCGAGCTACTGCTGCCTGCAGCGCACCCTGTCAGCGCCACTGCTGCAATGGCAGCGATCATATTTAGTGTTACCTTTTTCATCGATATTACATTATGCGTATGCTCTTTTGCTTATGTTTGTTTTTCACCGACAGATCCAGCTTGACGCTGTAGCCGGCGAATATCTCATGGCTTCCGTTGCTTGCCGATGAGAGCGCTCCGGTAGGGTAGTCGTAGCTGTAGCCGAGATAGAACCCCTTGAACTCAACTCCGAGCATTGCGCTCACCGCATCATCGTGGCGATAACCGATGCCCGCGCTTATAAACTTCTTGTATCTCAGGCGTGCAGTGGCAATCGCACGAGTGAATGTGAAGTCGCTCATCACCATCATTGACGGAATCACTTCAAATAACGTGTTTTTTATCGCAATATTGCCTTCAGCTATAAAATAAAGTGAACGTGAAGGTCCAAACTCAAATGATTCAGCCGAATTTTCGGTTCCCGATTGTCCGTTTTCAGAGGTGAATGAAACCTTGGGAGCGTTAATATGTGTCATGGATAAGCCTATGCTGAAACTTTTTCTGCTGTACCACAATCCCGCACCAAGATCAAGAGCCGTGCCGCTTACATCAATGCGTGGAATCGCGGCATCGGTATCGTCATGATAATCATCGTCATCCGGAATAAATACTTCAGAGCCCTTGAATGTGTCGCTGATGATTCCCGGCTGAAAGCCGATAGACAGGATGCCACCGAGAAATTTTAATTTGTAGCTTATCTGTAGGGATGCGCTCAAGTTTCTGTACAGACCCATGCTCTCCTGGTTTATAGAGATACCTGTTCCTATTTTGTGCTTGCCTAGTTTAAAAGGGGAATCGGCAAGAGCGAGAAATGTTTTAGGCGCATTCTCAATTCCTACCCACTGCAGGCGTGAGCCTCCATGAATTTTCACTAAGTCAGAAAGCCCGGTTGCCGCCGGATTGTAATATGCCGGCACTTCAAAATAGTGGGTGAAGATGGCATCGTTTTGTGCCGCTGCTTTATTTACTAATGTGGCGAGAATAACCGTAAGTATGCAAATTGGTCTGATCATACCTATTCGAAATAAAAACTGAGTACAATCATTTTTGAAGTTGCCTTTTTCAGCGACTGGGTAATTTTGAAGCGCTCCGGCTCTTCGGCAAGATCGGGGCGATTATGAGAGAGTACGTCGGTGAACCCGAAGCAGAACTTTATTTCCGGATTAAGTTTGAAAAACGGTAAGTAGAAATCACAACCGAATCCGGCGGTGAGATATAAGTCAAATGGTTTAAGTTTGAGGTAATCAGTGCGTTTTTTCGCCACATCAACTCCCGGCATTATACCGGCTGTGAGGTATGGGCGGGAGTTGCGGTAGCGCACAGCCGAGTATTTTACATCGACAGGCATCACCACGAGGGCACTCTTGATATTCTGCCGGTACATATCTCCGCTCTCTGCCTCGCGCATTTTAATGTCTCTGCTGCCGAAAAACAATCCTGGAGAGAGGCGCACATTGAAATAGTCGTTAAGACGGAAATCCACAAGACCTCCAACGTTAAATCCCGGGGAGTAACCGGGTTGCTCAACAAACCAGCTTTCGCCGCTCTCAGTGATGAATCCGTTATGGCGAAAACGGATATCCTGAGCGTTAACTCCAACATAAAATCCTAAATGCCAGGCTCTGCCGTCACTGTATGGACGGTTCAGCGGACCGGATGACAAGTCAAGCGCTTTGCTACCAAAGGTGCAGCAAAGCAACATTATCAATATGACAAATTTGCATCTCATCGATATCAAAACGAGCTTCTCGCTAAATTATTGCGCAAACAGAATGTCTTACTAAAGCAATCAGGTGTTTGTATGATTTGATGAATAGATGTTAATATTGAGGGCTACTGACTGAACGAATGTTAACGAAATCTCCAATATCGGCTGTGGAGTGTTAGATTATAAACATAATAGACCTACCTTTGCAGAGGTCATATCCCGCAAATAGTTGGATTTATCTGTGGGATATTGCAGAGCTGATAAAAAAGGTTTTGCACACTCAACATTTTGAATAACAGTAATTAAAACCGATTAAAACATATGCCCAATATATTGACAGATCTGATTGAGCGTCAAGCCCTTAAATATGGTGAAAGAACAGTATTATCCTATCCGGATGGTGGCGAATGGCATCCGATATCGTGGAGGGATTTTAATAAAAATGTGAGTACAGCGGCAAAAGCACTTGCTGCGTTGGAGATAAAGGAGCAGGATAATATAGCTACTTTTTCAGGAAACCGTCCGCAAATGCTTGTGGTGGATTTTGCTGCGTTCAGCAACCGTGCCGTACCTATCAGTATATACTCCACCAGCACAGCCGAGCAGGTAAAGTATATTGTTGAGGATGCGTCGATAAGTCTGATTTTTGTTGGAGACACGAAGCAATATGCTATTGCGCGCAAAGTGATGACTCTCACCTCTGTGCTCGAGCGTATTGTTACTTTCGGTGATGTTGAAAAAGATAAGGGTGACACCACGACCATATCCTATTCGGAATTTCTTGAGATAGGTGAAAAAGCCGGCGATGAATATGCTGGTATTGTAGGTGACCGCAGGAGCGCTGCCGTTGAAGAAGATATTGCTGCCATTATATACACGTCCGGCACAACAGGAGAGCCTAAAGGAGCGGTTTTGCCCCACTCTTGTTTTAATGCGGCACTCAGAATCCATAAAGAGAGGCTTAATACTCTCACCGATGCTGATTCCTCGATGAGTTTTCTACCCCTGAGTCATATTTTTGAACGGGCATGGACATATTTCTGTCTGTATCTGGGAATTCAGGTATATGTCAATTATGACCCGCACGATATTCAGGCTGCTGTACGTCAAACCAAACCCACGTGTATGTGCTCTGTGCCAAGATTCTGGGAAAAGGTATATGCGGTGGTCGAGGATAAACTCGGTAAGATGAACCCGCTGCGCAGAGCGTTTATCAAAACTGCTATTAAAGTCGGCAAAAAGCGGAATCTCAATTACAAGCGTATCGGTAAACGTCCGCCGTTCATGCTTGAATTAGCCTACAAATTCTTTGACCGTATAGGTTTCACTCCGCTGAAGCGTGTGATAGGTATAGAGAGAGGGCGATTTTTCCCTACAGCCGGAGCGCCTCTGTCTCCTAAGATTGTGGAATTTCTTCATAGCTGCGGAATAAATATAATTATCGGGTATGGATTGTCGGAAACAACCGCTACCGTAACCTGCTATCCCAATATCGGTTGGGAATTGGGCACAGTCGGTACCGTTCTGCCACGCATCCAGATAAAGATAGGTGACGATAACGAGATTCTTGTAAAAGGTCCTTCGGTGATGAGAGGTTATTACAATAAACCGGAGGCTACCGCGGAAGCATTTACAGAAGACGGATACTTCCGTACCGGTGATGCGGGATACATAAACAAATCCGGAGCACTGGTGCTTACAGAGCGTATCAAGGATCTGTTCAAGACAAGCAACGGAAAATATATAGCGCCGCAGGCACTCGAAAGCCGGCTTGGTGAGGATCTGTTCATTGAGCAGGTCGCCTTGATTGGTGACGGACGCAAATTTGTGAGTGCTCTCATAGTGCCTTCCTATGACGCATTGAAAGAGTATGCTGAGGCAAACAATATTGCTTATTACTCTATAGAGAATCTGGTGTCGGATTCCCGTATAAATGACATGATGATGGAGCGTATTGAAAAGTTGCAGAGCGATCTTGCCGGATTTGAGCGTATCAAGAAAATCACTCTTCTGCCCAACCCTTTCAGCATGGAGAACGGAGAGCTCACAAACACCTTGAAAGTGAAGCGCCCGGTAGTAACTGCCCGTTACGCAAATGAGATTGAAAGGATGTATTCATGACACAACAAATTGTGACGGTATTGCCATCAATAATGGTATAAATAAGCGTCTAGTGTTTGTCTTTTGATAGGATGGTAGTGAGCTGATTTTTTTGTAACTTTGACGGCGTTATGAAGAGGGTGCTCACAGCCATTTGTGTTTTGTCGGTTCTTCAGATGCGTGCGGAAGAACCGGTTGATACTTTTGCCTCTTGGCGTGCTGAAGGCATAGCCACGTTGTCAAGTGGTTCTTTCGCACCTCATTATTTGGCGGCGAACCGTTTCGGCATAGTTAGTAGCGGAGACAATTATCTCCTATCCGCAAAAGTTGAGCGCGATCTTGATAAGAGCAGCCGTTTCAGTTATGCTTTTGGCGCGCAGTGTATTGGCGGATACACTTCTAAAATAGTGTATAGAAAGTTTGACAAGTTTCTTGACGGTTTTGTAAAGAATCCAATGACTCCGTCCCGCGCACATGTCCAGCAACTGTATGCCACCGCCAAATGGCGCAGTTTATTTATCACGGCTGGATTGAAGGAGTATGAGCCGGCATTAGTTGACCGTGAGTTGAGTTCCGGAGACTTGATCCATAGTGGAAATACACGACCTATACCGCAGGTGCGAGCCGGTTTCGTTGATTTCCAGCCGGTGCCTTTTACCTCTGGAATGCTGAAAATTCAAGGTGAGTTTGCTTACGGTAAGTTTACCGATGCCAGATGGTGAGAGAAGCATAGCGACAATTAC
>CAMWYV010000094.1 GCA_947178565.1 uncultured Porphyromonadaceae bacterium
CGTAATGTTATTCCGTCGGTTCCTTGTGAGCCGAGAAAAAATTCTTTTCATTTTCGATAGCAGCGGTCTTGCACTCTTCTGCGTTATCGGCATCCACAAAAGCCTCGCGGCAGGTTACCCCATGTGGGTGGCAACGGTAATGGGTATAATCACCGGCGCCTTTGGTGGTGTTCTCCGTGACATACTCATAAACGAGGAGCCTTTGGTTTTCAGAAAGGATATTTATGCAACCGCCTGTCTTGCAGGAGCATTAGTGTGGTGGATAATAGACGTATGCGGTGGCACACCGTTTGCTCAGCAGATCAGTTGCGCAGCCATGGTGATACTCCTGCGAATACTCGCCCTTAAATACAATTTGTCCCTCCCTGTGCTCGCCGTGGTGAGTATGAAAAAGGACAAGCAAAATGTTTGAAAAGTGTAGTTTTCGGGTGCGGAATTCGTTTGAAAAGTGTAATTTTGTAGCATATAAGAATTCTTACTCGCTTTTAAACCACACTAATGACTGAGGAACTTCAGGAAGAAATCAACGACATAACCGAGCCGGTTGATGCTGCAGAACCCACCCGGGAGCAGCTTCAGCAGTATGGCGACAACGCTATCAGAACACTCGAATACCCTGAAAACGTGCGCCGACGTCCCGGCATGTATATCGGCAAATTAGGTGACGGCAGCTATAGCGATGACGGAATCTATGTGCTACTCAAGGAGGTTATTGACAACAGTATTGACGAGTACATGGCTGGATTCGGCAAGAAAATAATTGTCGATGTTACCGAAACCACAGTTACTGTCCGGGATTTCGGACGAGGTATTCCCCTAAACAGTGTTGTGGATGCGTCATCAAAGCTTCACACCGGCGGCAAATTCGACACTAAGGTGTTCAAGCGTTCTGTAGGTCTTAACGGCGTGGGCATCAAAGCTGTTAACGCCCTGTCTTCCGATTTTCTGATTCAGAGTGTGCGTGACGGCGAGATGAAGCGTGTGCAATACTGCGGGGGCATTATTGCAACAGAAGAGCCAATCGTTCCTATAGAAGAACCGGGCGGAACAATGGTGCAGTTCACTCCCGACAATACCATATTCCGCGACTTCCGCTTCCGTGAGGAATTTGTGATTCCGTTGATAAAGAACTACACATTCCTCAATACCGGGCTGGTAATCATATTCAATGGCAAAAGATATTCAAGCCGTAACGGTCTGCTCGACCTTCTCTCCGAAAACATGACCAACGAACCGCTCTATCCTCCGATTCACCTGAAAGGTGAGGATATCGAGGTAGCGATTACCCATGCCAACCAATACGGCGAGGAATATTATTCCTTCGTCAACAGCCAGTTCACCACTCAAGGTGGCACACACCTCAGCGCGTTCAAGGAAGCGGTATCACGAACCATAAAGGAATATATCGGAAAGAGCAATATAGAGTTCAGCGATGTGCGTAACGGTATGGTCGCGGCAATCTCGCTAAAGGTAGAAGAACCGGTATTTGAATCACAGACAAAAATAAAGCTGGGGTCAAGAGACATGGGACCTGATGGTCCCACCATCGCAAAATACATCGGTGACTTCATTAAAAAAGAGCTTGACGATTATCTCTATAAAAATCTTGATGTTGCTGAGGCTATAAAGAAAAAAGTCGAGTCCAACGAAAAAGAGCGCAAAGCGATGGCGGGACTCACAAAAAAAGTGCGTGAACAGAACAAGAAAATTAGTCTCAACAACAAAAAACTCCTTGACTGTCGGGTGCACCTCACCGACACTAAAGGCGATGAAGAAAAAAAACTCGCTTCATCTATCTTTATCACCGAGGGTGACTCTGCTGCGGGTTCTATCACGAAGATTAGGAATGTTGAGACCCAGGCGGTATTCTCGCTCCGTGGTAAGCCAAAAAACACCTATGGCAAGACCAAAAAGATGGTGTATGAAAACGAGGAGTTCAATCTGTTACAGGCTGCTCTTAACATTGAAGAGAGCCTTGATAACCTCAGATACAATAAGGTTATCATAGCTACCGATGCCGATGTGGACGGTATGCACATCCGTATGCTTCTTCTATGTTTCTTCCTCCAGTTCTTCCCTGATCTGGTGAAGAAAGGACACGTATATATCTTACAGACACCGCTGTTCAGGGTGCGTAATAAAAAAAGTTCAAAGCGAGGGGCTGCAAAGAAAAAAGGAGCGGAGGAGGAGTTATATTACTGCTATTCCGACCAGGAGCGCATCACCGCTATCGAACGTCTCGGCACAAATGCCGAAATCACCCGATTCAAAGGTCTGGGCGAAATATCACCCGAAGAATTCCGCGGATTTATTGGTCCGGATATGCGACTCGACAGGGTTGCGCTTCACAAAGAAGACGGAGTGAGCGAACTGCTTCGCTTCTATATGGGCAAAAATACTATCGAACGTCAGAATTTCATCATTGATAATCTCGTAATTGAAGATGACAGCGAAATATCCTGAGCAGCGCATCGCTATTTTTCCCGGTAGTTTCGATCCGTTCACCAAGGGGCATCTTGACATTGTTGAGCGAGGATTGAAACTATTCGACAAAATAGTCATTGCGGTTGGCGTTAACTCATCCAAAATTGGTGTCACCCCGGCTACTGAGCGCATTCGCTTTATATCTGACGCAATTGCATCTTTAAAGAATGTGGAGGTAATTGAATATACCGGTCTAACGGTTGATGCTGCGAAGGCGTGCGATGCCTGTGCTATTTTGAGAGGTATCCGCAGCGTGGCTGATTTTGAGTATGAACGCAATCTTGCCGACCTAAATCGTTCTATTTCAGGTGTAGATACAGTGATGCTGTGTGCAGACCCCACACTTGCCGCTCTGAGTTCATCTGCCGTCAGAGAGCTCCGCAGCTATGGGCATGACGTCACCCCGTTTCTCCCCTGACCTATCACACATTTATAACACACAACTTAAAAATTCACAACTATGACTAAGAAGATATTACCTATATTCCTCACTATTGCCTCACTTTTTAGCGCCCAAGCCCAGAAAATGGATTTGCCTCCGGCACGCAAATTGGCATTTGTTCAGCAGATTATCGAGCAATATTATGTTGATACCGTTAATGGAGGCAAAATTGCGGATGAGGCTATCGTAGCAATGCTTAAAACTCTTGATCCACATTCCACATACTCAGATCCTGAAGCAACCAAAGCACTCACCGAACCTCTGCAAGGTAACTTCAGCGGCATCGGAATTCAGTTTAATATGCTTGATGACACCATCCGCGTAATCCAGACTGTTGCCGGCGGACCCTCAGAAAAAGTGGGACTTCTCGCAGGGGACAGAATCCTCAGCGCTAACGATACCCTTATCAGCGGAGTGAAAATGCCTCAGGCGGATGTAATGAAGCGTCTTCGCGGACCTAAAGGTTCAAAAGTCGCTATAAAAGTGTCACGCAGAGGAGTTGCGGAGCCTATTGACTTCCTTATCACACGCGACGACATTCCTACATACAGCGTTTCAGCCACATACATGGCATCCGATTCTATAGGATACATCAAGCTGACACTTTTCGGCGAAACAACTCCCGATGAAGTTAAATCAGCCGTTGCTACATTGAAAAAACAAGGCATGAAGCATCTAATACTTGACCTTGAGGATAACGGCGGCGGCTACCTTCAGGCTGCTACTGAAATTGCCGGAATGTTCCTTGAACCGGACGAGATGATTGTCTATACCGAAGGCACCCATACCACACCGATGCAATACACCAATACCGGCAAGAGAGACAAAAGTATAGACAGAGTGGTCATCACGGTAAACCAGTATTCAGCATCTGCAAGCGAGATTGTGAGCGGAGCTATTCAGGATCAGGATAGAGGACTGGTGGTTGGTAGAAGAACTTTCGGAAAAGGACTTGTACAACGTCCATTCCCCTTCCCTGACGGCTCGCTGATACGACTCACCACTGCAAGATATTATACACCTGCCGGCAGATGTATCCAGAAACCATATACCGCCGGAGAAGACGATGACTACAATGCGGAAATTCTGCACCGTTATCTCGCCGGTGAGTTCATGAGCGCGGACAGCATTCATTTCGATGAATCGCTGCTGCGTCATACCCTGAAGAACAACCGACCGGTGTATGGAGGAGGAGGAATCATGCCTGACCTTTTTGTTCCTGTCGATACATCTTTCTACTCCACATATTATCGTGACATCCTGGCTAAAGGCATCCTTCACCGTTTCTGCAACAATTACATTGACGAGAACCGCAAGATGCTAAAAAAGGAATATCCCACCGAAAAAAGTTTTGTGGAACATTTCAATGTTACCGAACCTATGATGCAGGAACTAATCGACCTTGCTCAAAAAGAGGGAATAGCGCCCGACTCAGCAATGATAGCCACAAGCACCCTCGCACTTAGAGTGTATGTAAAAGCACTTATAGGAAGAGACTTGTTTGAACAAAGCACATACTATCTTATTGCCAACAAACTCAATCCGGTTTACAACCAGGCTGTACGCCTCATATCCGACCCGGCTGAGTACAGACAGCGCATCTCAACGGATGCCCGATAACCCCGTCAGAAGTTGCCTTCCATAGGCAGCAATGTGATATTTCCACCGGCATTTACGCGATACTTGCCGGAAGTACCCGTGGTTAAATCTCTGACATAATAAACAAAGTCTTCAATGTTTGCATTGCTCTTCACCCCTTCAAAAGCTGCACGCACAGCCTCTTCGATAGTTTCGTAACCTGAGCCTTGATAAGCGTCTTTCAGTTTACCGTCATAATAGAGTTCAACTCTCACATCATCTTGCTGATACAATCTGTTATTAGCCATAATTCATACATCTATTTGGTAAGTTGTTTTATAGTATAACAATTGTTGATTGGAAAAAGAATACAGTCAAGCCAAATTTTTAAATCCACATGAAAAATATATTTAGAATACTCGCTGCCGGAATAATTATCACATGGTCGCTTAATGCCTTTGCCGACAAAACCATTACGGTAATGAGCTATAATGTGCATAACGGGGTTGGACTTGACGGCAAGCGCGACCACAAGCGTCTGGCTGAGGTTATCAAAGCACGAAAACCCGACTTTGTCGGCATTCAGGAGGTGGACAGCTGCACAAACCGCTCAAACCATGCCTATGTGTTGGGAGATATTGCCGAAGCCGCCGGACTTAAACCCACATACGTTCCCGCAATTAAATATGATGGCGGACTCTATGGCATCGGAATACTTTCCAAGGATATGCCTGACAGTGTTAGCCGCATAGCCCTCCCAGGAAGAGAAGAACAAAGAGCGCTTGTCGTGACATATTTTCATGACATTATTATTGCCAACTCACATTTCTCACTAACCCCGGAAGACGCTCTTGAATCTGTTATAATTGTAAAGACTATTCTTGACAATGCCAACAATCGCCCGGTTATTTTTATGGGTGACCTCAACTCACATCCCGACTCCCCTGTCATTCAGGAACTCAGCCGATATTTCAAAATAGTTTCATCCGATGCCCCTACTTTTCCTGCCGACAAGCCCAATGAACGTATCGATTTCATCATGG
>CAMWYV010000095.1 GCA_947178565.1 uncultured Porphyromonadaceae bacterium
GTGAATAATCGATTTTAAATTTCTAACGTCTATCGCCCCCTAATGGTTTGAAACCACCGTCAGTAATTTTCATTTTAATATTAATGCATAAATAGCTATCTTTGTCACTGCAAATTATATGCCAACTAATCGGAACACCAATGAAAAAAGTGATATTGGCTGCCTTGATGACAGTAATTGTCAGCCTCACAGCCGGTGCAAAGTCCGCTCCGGACACTTACTTTCCATACCCGCTCGTGCCTGACAGCATACAGACTCTCGAAGGCAGATCCAACTTTCTCATCTCCCATTTCTGGGATTTCTGCGACCTCAAGAAAAGCTTTTCGTCACGTGCCAAAATGGCAGAATCGTTCAGCGACTACCTCAGTTTCATGCCCTACGCAAGTGCAAAAGTAGTGCACCGAAGCATCGCCAGATTCATCAAAGAATTGGAGAAACAGCCGGATGACCTGGTGTTTATAGCCCGCACAGCGGAACAGATGGTGCACAGCGACAGCTCGCGGATATTCAGCGACGAGCTGTATCTGCCTTTCGCCCTTGCCGTGGTGAACAACAAACGCGTGAAAAAGGAGGACAAGGCATATTTCGAGCCGCAGGTAAAGGTGCTTAACGCAACCATGCTCAATACCCGCATGCCGGATATCAGCTATATCGACCGTAACGGCAGTAAGGCGGTGTTCTCACCCGACTCCACCGATATAGTGCTTCTGTTTTTCACCGAACCGGGAGACAGCAAGGCGCTTCTTGCCAAAGCCCGACTCAACGCCGACTCAAAAGCGACTAACTTCATCAAAAACGGAATGATGAAAGTTGTGGCAATCGCTAAAATGCAACCCGGAGAGGAATGGCTGTCATTCGCCAAAACCATTCCTGAAGACTGGATCGCCGGCACCAATCCCGATATAGATTCAGTTTATGATATCCGCTTCACTCCAAGTTTCTATGTTGTAGATAATGGCGGTAACATCCTGCTCAAAAACGCCAGCATAGACCAGGTCATATCTATTCTGGAAAAACTTTGATTCCATGAACCAGCTATCGAAAATCATCGCCGCGACTTTCGTCAAGTGTACCGGCTACACATATTCCAATATGGCGCGGCTCTTCATCCGCCTTTTTGTAGGGGTGATGTTCATGCAGTTCGGCATCCGCCATCTGGTGAGCTATGATACCATAGTGAACACCTTCCCGACAGTATTCGGCTGGTCATCGCAGACCTGCCTGATTCTGATGATACTGATTGAGATTGTTTGCTCGCTTTTTATCATGGTGGGTTTTTTGACACGCTTTGCCGTTATACCCCCTATCATCTCGATGATTGCAGCCGAATACTACATTATCAACAGGCTCATTCCACAGGCATCGGTGTGGGGACTTGACAGCACCGATCCCGGCTATCTGCCTATAATGTTTATCGGTATATACCTATATATGCTCCTTGCCGGTCCGGGGAAAATATCCCTCGATTATTTTATCTCCATTTTCCTTATCAGCCGCGACGGCAAGGATGAGCAGGAGGAGCTTGAAGAGGTGTGAGAATGAAAATAGCCGTACTCATATCGGGAGGAGTAGATAGCGCGGTGGCTGTGCACCGGCTCGTGGAACAGGGGCATGACCTGCACCTGTTTTATATCCGCATAGGGCTGGATGTTAGTCAGGGAGGCGACTGCTATGCCGAAGAGGATATCGAGATGTGTCGTGCTATCGCGGCACGATACAGGCTGCCCCTCGACATTGTATCGCTTCACGAGGAATATTGGGACAATGTGATGGAATATGCCATCCGTTCGGTAAAGGATGGGCTGACCCCGAACCCAGATATCATGTGCAACCGCATGATAAAATTCGGATTCTTCGAGCAGCGCTGGGGACACGGGTTTGACCGCACGGCTACCGGTCACTATGCCAATATCGCCGAGAAAGACGGACTGCTGTATCTCGCCACCGCACCGGATCCGGTAAAGGATCAGACCGACTTCCTTGCAAGAATCACCTATCCCCAACTCAGCCATCTAATGTTTCCCATCGGCGATATGCCCAAAAGCAGTGTGCGCGAAACCGCAATGGCGCTGAAACTGCCCAACGCATTCCGCCGTGACAGCCAGGGCATCTGCTTCCTCGGCAAAATCAACTACAACGACTTTCTGCGCCGTCATCTCGGAGAAAAGACCGGTCCGATAATCGAAATTGAAACCGGAAAGAAACTCGGTGAGCACAAAGGCTACTGGTTTCACACTATCGGTCAGCGCAAGGGGCTCGGTCTCAGCGGCGGTCCCTGGTTTGTTGTGAAAAAGAACATTCACGACAATGTTATTTATGTATCCCGCGGCTATGACACGGAGAAGCAATATGGCAACACCCTGCATCTCGAGGAGATGCACTGGATTACTACAGACCCTTGGAAAGAGGATTGCACCAATGTGCCGGTAACATTCAAAAACCGTCATTCCCCCGAATTTCTCACCGGCAACCTGACCCGTCTTGCGGACGGAGAGTACCTGCTTGAAAGCGACACCAAGGTGCAGGGTATTGCTCCGGGACAATACGGCGTGATTTACGACCGTGATGCAAAACTGTGCTACGGCTCCGGAATAATCACCGGCAGAAATATCGACACCTTATAATATACACATGATTTGACCGCGAAATGATGACCGACAGAGTTAGACTTAAAGTTCTTGGAATATCATACAGCCAGATTCAGACCGGTGCATACGCGCTTATTCTTGCCCAGGTGGATGGACCCTACCGCATTCCTGTGGTTATCGGCGCATCTGAAGCCCAGTCCATAGCACTGCGCATGGAGAGCATCACTCCTCCCAGACCCATGACCCATGATCTGTTTGTCAGCTTTGCCCATGCATTCGGAGTGAAACTCAAGGAGGTATTCATCTACAAGTTTGAGGACGGCATCTTCTCCTCAGAACTCACCTTTACCGATGGTGAAAGGCAAGTGAAAATCGACTCCCGTACCTCCGATGCCATCGCCATAGCCATGCGCACCGGCACACCTATATATACTACCCGAGAAATTCTTGACGAAACCGGCTTTGTCATGGAGGTGCATACCGATGACGAGGACAGTGAGGACGCTACAGACGAAAACGACTCACCCGTCGATCGCGAACCCAAACTCGAAAACTACGCTATCGAGGAGCTGGAACGCACCCTTGAGAAACTCATCAGCGAAGAGCAATATGAAGAAGCTGCCAAAGTGTCTGAAATCCTGAAACGCAAGCGCGGAAACAAGTAAACCAATCACCTAATATAATATATAAATTACAAAAAATGTCTCCTACCGTAATACGACTCTCGATACTCAACTTCCTCCAGTTTGCCGTGTGGGGCAGTTACCTTGTGTGCCTCGGACAGTATCTCGGACCTGCCGGACTTGGCAGCGAAATAGCGTGGTTTTACAGCGTGCAGGGTCTGGTATCGATCTTCATGCCCGCTATAGTCGGCATCATTGCCGACAAATGGATTCCAGCTCAGAAAATGCTCGGTCTGTGCCACCTGCTCGCAGCCATATTCATGGGATGCGCCTGGTTTTACGGCTCCACTCACCCGAACCTCGAGTTTGCACCGTTTTTCACGCTGTACACCTTAAGCGTGGCGTTCTATATGCCTACAATCGCGCTGGCAAACTCAGCCGCTTTCAAGATTCTCAAAGCCCACGGCTGCGAACCGGTAAAGTCATTTCCCCCTATCAGAGTTCTCGGCACAGTCGGGTTCATAGCCGCAATGTGGTTTGTAAACTGCGCCTACTGGCATGACGGCTCTTTCGGTTTCACTATCAGCGAAGCCAACCCGATGGCGAACTTCCGCTTCCAATATACCCATATGCAGCTCCTCACCTGCACTGTGCTCGGTCTTGTTCTCGGCATATTCTCATTCACTCTACCCAAATGCTCTCTTGCCACTGAGTCAAAGAGCAAATCTTGGAGCGAGACATTGGGTCTCAACGCTTTCCGGCTCTTCTCCGACACACGTATGGCTGTGTTCTTCCTCTTCTCCATGCTGCTCGGAGTAGCCCTGCAGATCACCAACGGCTTCGCCACCACATTCATCTCCAGCTTCAAGGGCGTTGCCGAATACGCCACCACCTTCGGCGCTAACAACGCCACACTGCTCACCTCCCTCTCCCAGATTTCAGAAGCGGTATGTATTCTCCTCATCCCGTTTTTCCTGCGCCGCTACGGAATCAAGAAGGTGATGCTCATAGCCATGATGGCTTGGGTGCTCCGCTTCGGATTCTTCGGACTCGGCAATCCCGGCAGCGGACTATGGCTCTTCATCCTCTCAATGATTGTATATGGTGTCGCGTTTGACTTCTTCAATGTTTCCGGCGCACTCTTTGTCGAGCAAGAAACCGATGACTCTGTCAAATCATCCGCACAGGGACTTTTCATGCTCATGACCAACGGCATAGGGGCTTCGGTCGGAACCCTGATAGCCGGAGCGATAGTCAACCGATACTGTTCATGGCAGACCATTGACGGAAATTCCTATATGCTCGGCGAATGGAGCACACCCTGGTTTATCTTCGCCGGCTACTCACTGCTCGTAGCCATTCTCTTCGCATTCATGTTCAAATACCGCCATACCCCTCCCACTGACCGTGAAATAAAGGAGGCAAAAGCGAACACACTTGAAATAGAGTAAGATGATTCAGTTTTACGCGCCCGACATACTCACAACAGGCTCATTGCCGGAAAGCGACTCGCGCCACTGCTCAAAGGTGCTGAGAATGAAAGCCGGCGATGCTATAGAGGTTATTGACGGCAAGGGACACCGCTATACCTGCGTGATAGACGACCCGCACCCCAAGCACACCCTCGTCCATGTCACCGACACCGTAACCGTGCCCCTATCATGGCAGCAGGAAATCACTGTAGCTGTAGCACCGTCAAAACACATGGACCGTATGGAATGGCTCGTGGAAAAGCTCACCGAAATAGGAGTCAACCGCATCATCCCCCTACTCTGCGCCCGCTCCGAAAGAAAAGAAATCAACACCGAGCGTCTGGAAAAGATTGCTGTTTCGGCTATGAAACAATCACTCAAAGCGGTGCTCCCGAAAATAGAGCCGATGACTCCTTTCCGTAATGCTATAGCATCGATATCATCTGTTCAGAAATTCATAGCCTACTGCGACCGCTCCATACCGCGCAAGCTACTCGCCGGAGAATATTTACCCGGAGAATCCGCAACTATCCTTATAGGACCGGAAGGAGATTTTTCTCCCGATGAGATAAAACTCGCATTAGACACCGCATACCGACCGGTATCACTGGGCGATAACCGACTAAGAACAGAAACTGCGGCACTATCAGCCTGCGATACTTTCCATATTCTTGATATGGCTGCGCAAACGGCCCGTCTCACTTCACCGACAGAATAAAAAACGAACACTTATTTATAATATTTTATATGAAATTTACCTCAATCTTGCTCGCCGCTGTCCTTGCCACTGCATTAACAGCAAATGCACAGACCTCCGCAGAATCTCCGATGACTACCGCGGTAATCAGAGTCTAT
>CAMWYV010000096.1 GCA_947178565.1 uncultured Porphyromonadaceae bacterium
CAATTACCACAAAATTCTTCTTCTCGTTTTTCTCCGAAATAATGAAGTAATGAAACCCTTCTACATAGGCTTGATTCCGCATAGCTTGCTGTTTCAGCCAAAAGCTGTCGCCCGATCTCCTGCTCGGATATCGGTTTATTCTGCATGAACTTCTCCATTTTCTGGAGATCTTTAGGAGAATAAAACGTGATACACATTCCCTCACCGCCATCTCTGCCTGCCCTACCGGTTTCTTGATAATAACCTTCCAGTGATTTAGGCATATCATAGTGAATCACGAATCTTACATCGGGCTTGTCAATACCCATGCCGAAAGCGATTGTAGCCACAATGATATCCACTTCCTCATTGATGAATGCATCCTGATTGGCAGATCGGGTAGCACCATCCATACCGGCATGGTATGGCAGAACTTTGATATTGTTAATTTTGAGGATTTCAGCAAACTCTTCAACTTTTTTACGACTTAGACAATATATAATTCCGCTCTTTCCCGGATTATTCTTAATAAAGCGGATAATGTCTCTGTCTATATTAGCCGTTTTAGGTCTTATCTCATAATAGAGATTTTCACGATTAAAAGAAGACTTGAATACATTCGCATCCAGCATTCCAAGATTTTTCTGAATATCATGCTGAACCTTAGGGGTGGCAGTAGCTGTGAGAGCAATTACCGGGCGCTGACCTATTTCATTGATAATAGGACGGATACGGCGATATTCAGGTCTGAAATCGTGACCCCACTCTGATATACAATGTGCTTCGTCAACAGCATAAAAAGATATTTCCGCGGTTCGCAGGAAATCAATATTATCCTCTTTGGTCAGAGATTCCGGTGCCACATAGAGCAATTTGGTTTTACCGGAAAGCACGTCTGTCTTCACCTTATCAACCGCAGCCTTATTGAGTGACGAATTCAAAAAATGCGCCACATCGTCCTCCTCACTAAAGTTTCTCATAGCATCAACCTGATTCTTCATCAAGGCTATAAGAGGCGAAATTACAATCGCGGTTCCGCTCATAAGGAGAGACGGCAGTTGATAGCAAAGTGATTTTCCTCCGCCAGTAGGCATGAGCACAAAAGTGTCTTTTCCATCCAAAAGGCTCTGGATAATCGCTTCCTGATTACCTTTGAATTTATCAAATCCAAAGTGAGTCTTTAATGCTTCGGTGAGGAGAGATTTCTCTATCATTTTGTGGGATAATAAAATATTTATGCGGTCAATTGAATGTAGATGTTTCAAAATTTGCAGCCTTTAGCTTCTCCAAAGCATAGTCAGCCGTTACAGTAAATTCTTTAGCTT
Source organism: uncultured Porphyromonadaceae bacterium (assembly GCA_947178565.1). GTDB lineage: Bacteria > Bacteroidota > Bacteroidia > Bacteroidales > Muribaculaceae > Paramuribaculum. The sequence goes on from CAMWYV010000096.1 coordinate 1,305, forward strand.
CTGAAGAGGGGATCTCAAACATTGCATCAATCATTATCGATTCAACGATTGAACGCAGTCCTCGAGCCCCAAGTTTATACTCAATAGCCTTATCAACAATAAGATCAAGCGCTTCGGGAGAAAAAATGAGTTTAACTCCGTCCATCTCAAAGAGTTTTTCATACTGCTTGACAATGGCATTTTTCGGTTCCGTCAGTACCCTTCTCAACGCATCCCTGTCCAACGGCTCAAGATGAGTGAGAATGGGAAGACGCCCGATAATTTCCGGAATCAGACCAAAGGATTTTAAATCCTGTGGCGCCACATATTGTAGGAAGTTATCTCTATTCACGGCGGCACGCGCAGAATTATTGGAATAACCGACAACGTGAGTATTCAGCCGCTGTGCGATTTTCCGTTCAATGCCATCGAATGCGCCACCACAGATAAAGAGAATATTTTTGGTATCCACGGGTATCATTTTCTGCTCGGGATGCTTTCTACCACCTTGGGGCGGCACATTAACCACAGAGCCCTCTAGTAGTTTCAACAGACCTTGCTGCACACCCTCACCACTCACATCGCGGGTTATTGACGGATTATCCCCTTTTCGGGCTATTTTATCTATCTCGTCAATGAACACGATGCCTCTCTCAGCTTTTTCTACATTGTAGTCAGCTGCCTGAAGCAGTCTCGTCAAAAGACTCTCTATGTCCTCACCGACATAACCTGCTTCTGTGAGAACCGTAGCGTCAACAATAGTAAAAGGCACATCAAGAAGCCTTGCAATAGTTTTCGCAAGAAGGGTCTTACCTGTTCCTGTCGGTCCAACCATGATGATATTGCTCTTCTCAATATCTATATCATCATCTTTTTTTTGCGCAAGACGCTTATAATGGTTATAAACCGCCACAGCAAGATATTTCTTCGCAGAATCCTGACCAATAACATAACTGTCAAGGAAGTCACGGATTTCAAGCGGTTTCGGAACATTATCCATATTAGTATCTCCAGCCGCTCTCTTAGCTTCTCCTGCAATTTCACGGCGATACTCCTTCAGAGCTTCATCAAGGTGCTCAACGCATTCCGAGCAGATGTTTACATCGGCTACCGCGCTGGGTATCAATACTTCGGAAGCATCGGCGGGTCGCCCGCAGAAATCACAGGTGTATGGTGTTTTTTTCTTAGCCATTCTTTAATGCTTTGCTTTTACAAGCACTTCATCAATCATTCCATACTCTTTAGCCTCCTGGGCAGTCATCCAGTAATCACGATCTGAATCACGTTCTACTTTATCAAAAGGCTGACAGGAGTGGTCGGAAATGATTGTATATAGCTCTTTCTTAAGTTTCTGAATTTCTCTTGCAGTGATTTCAATGTCTGATGCCTGCCCCTGAGCACCTCCCATAGGTTGATGAATCATAACTCTGCTGTGGCGGAGAGCAAAACGCTTGCCTTTTGTGCCCGCAACCAGAAGTACCGCGGCCATTGAAGCCGCCATACCGGTACATATAGTTGCTACATCACTTGATACATACTGCATGGTGTCATATATACCGAGACCGGCATATACAGATCCGCCGGGAGAGTTCAGGTAAATGCTTATATCTTTACCGGGATCGGCAGAATCAAGATATAGCAACTGAGCCTGAATTACATTTGCAGTATAATCATTCACGTCAGTACCAAGAAATATTATGCGGTCCATCATGAGACGTGAAAACACGTCCATCTGGGCGACATTCAACTGACGTTCTTCAATAATAGTGGGTGATATGTAACTCGAAGTTATAGTTGAAGCATATTGATCCAAAGCAAGCCCGTTCATGCCGAGATGCTTCACTGCATAATCTCTAAAATCGTTTTTCATAAATAGTTAATGTTGTCATTACGGTTATTTATAATTCAAAGTTAATAATTTTTTGACTGTACTACAAACACACGTCAAAAAAAAGACAAAAAAAACTGCGAGTACCTTTGGAATAACCCACAGATACTCACAGCTAGTGTAGAAGCCCCGATTCGGAATCTTTTAAGATCAAGCCTTGGAGGCTATCTCCTTAAATTCATCAACCGTTACACTCTTTGTCTCCAAAGTAACAGCATTCTTAATCGCATCAAAGAGCTTGATGTCACCAACCTGCTCGATGAGGCGTGAACGATAGTTCTTGTCAGCAAGAATATTCTTAGCATAGTTGGCTATCGTTTCATCATCAATATTAAGCATACCGTACTGTTCAAACTGGTGACGTGCAAGACCCTTAGCAAACTCAAGCAGGTCAGATTCTTCAATCTTGATGTTGGCTTTCTCCGCAATAGCTTCTTTGATGAGCTGCCATTTGATGTCCGGTTCCATTTCAGCGAAACGCTCATCAATATTTTCTTCTGTATTGCCATCACGGTTAACGAGCCATTTCTTGAGTGTCTCTACCGGAAGAGTCATATCACCATATTTATTTACAAAATATTTGCGTGCGTCAATGCGGAATATCATCTCGCTATTCTGTTTCAGACCCTCGGCAATCATATTCTTGACCATATCAAGATATTCAGCTTCGTCTTTCACTTTATCCTTGCCGAATACCTGGTCATAGAACTCCTGATTGTGCTCTGCGGGACGAACAACAATAATCTCCGAGATTGTCATCTGGAAATCGTTATGAAGATCCGCAACTCTCTCTTTATCAACCTGGAGCATGGATGATAGCTCGGTAGCATCTCCATTGCAAGTCTTCCATGGATTGAAAATGACTTTATCGTCAACTTTCTTTCCTTCAAAGAGATCTGCCTGCTCCTTATCTTTGAAATACATAGGCGCAACAATGCCGCTCACGACCTGAATAGCATCATCACCCTCTTTTACATTGCCATTTTCATCTAACTCGAAGATAGAGCCCTTCACAAGTGCATCTTTCTCGAATTCCGGACCAGGGACCTGAGCGCCAAAACGCTTGCAGAGAGCCTTATCCTGCTCATCAATCATATCTTTGCTCACCTCAATTTCGTAGTAAGGAATCTTCTCATCCTTATCAAGTTTTACATTAATCTCGGGAGCAATAGCCAAATCATATTCAAATGTGAAATCTTTCTGAGTCTTGAAGTCAAGCTCCTTAACCTCTACAGGAATGGGCTGACCGAGTACATTGAGTTTATTTTCCTCTATAAATTTCATCACCGCTTCGTAAACCTCACGGTTTATAACGTCAGCGGTAACATCTTTACCAAATCGTCTTTCAAGATCCTTTATAGACACATGGCCCTTACGGAAGCCGGGGATCTGATGGGTACGACCTATTTTCTTTAGATCCTCAACAACTTTGGGGCGATAGTCTGCCTCTTCAACCGACACGGTGAGACGAGCGTTCACGGCGTCTGACTTGGTCATGTTTACATTCATAATCTTATCGTGTTAATTTTCTGGTTCTTAATTCAAATTAGGTGCAAAATTACTAAATCAGAGAATATATTCCAATTATAACCACATTTTTTTGACCCTTTCAGAAACGCATTGAAAATTCATTGATTGTATCACATATTTTCATTAACTTCGCGCTTGAAACAATGACTAGACTGGTATATGGCTGAACCATCGCTTCTTGAACGCCTTGAGGGTATAGATGCCCGGTTTGAGGAAATATCCACCCTCATAACCGATCCCGACGTTATTGCCGATATGAAAAGATATGTGCGGCTGTCAAGAGAGTACAGTGAGCTTGAAAAGCTAATCGCCGCCACAAAACGCTACCGCTCGGCGCTTGATGATATAGCAGGAGCAAAAGAAATACTTGATTCGGATGCCGACGAAGAGCTCAGAAGTATGGCGCAAGAGGAACTTTCAGCCACCCAAAGCGCCATACCGGGTCTTGAAGAGGAGATAAAACTGCTTCTGATACCTGCAGATCCGGAGGACGGTAAAAATGCCATAGTTGAAATCAGAGCGGGCACAGGCGGTGATGAAGCCGCGATATTTGCCGGAGATCTGTTCAAGATGTATTCCAAATATTGTGAGCACAAGGGGTGGAATGTGTCAGTCACCTCAATGAATGAAGGAGCCGCAGGCGGCTTCAAGGAAATCGTAATGGCTGTTTCCGGCGAAGGTGTTTACGGAACTCTTAAATATGAAAGCGGGGTGCATCGTGTTCAGCGTGTACCTGCTACCGAAACACAAGGAAGGGTGCACACCTCGGCTGCAACTGTTGCAGTATTACCCGAAGCACAGCCCTTTGATGT
>CAMWYV010000097.1 GCA_947178565.1 uncultured Porphyromonadaceae bacterium
AGAAAGAGGTCGCGCACATATCCACCTACGGCATAGCACTCGCGCCCTATGGAGGAGGCGGCTTCCCCAACGAGCCTCACTTCGAGGGTGTCAATCGCGTCAACCTTCATTTTTCAAGGCTAATGAGTTCTTCTGGGGCGCAAGTGATACGCTCCATTCCCGACTCAGTGACAATATAGGTGTTTTCGATTCCAACCGCCCCTACTCCCGGTATTACGAATTTGGGCTCGACAGCAATAGCGTTCCCACAGCAGAGAGTGTCTTTGCTTCGCGGTGCGAGCACCGGCATTTCGTTAATCTCAATACCGACTCCATGTCCTATGAATCCGGCTTTCTGCACGTGTCCCATAAAATATCTTTCAAGCCCGGCTTCCTTAGCCATAGACTCGGCAAGGTGGTAAAGCTCTTTAGCGGGAGTGCCGGGTTTCCCGGCGCGTGCTATAGCGGCACATATCTCAATGGATACCTGATGCGCTTTTTCTGCAAGGGCATCTACTGTAGTCACCGCAAAAGTGCGGGTCATATCGGTCATATATCCGGTATAGTTGCCGTTAGCGTCAACCATTACCGAGTATCCGGGTCGGATAACGGTGCCGTTGCAGCCGACAGGGAGCGATGGGTCGAGCCCGGCTCCTCCCATGGCAAAATCGTAGGGGGTTGGGTTGTCGGCATTGTCTCCAACAAGGATGTTAGCCATATACAGCTCCATTGAGTCGCCTGAAATCCGGAACTGCCCGAGACATCCTTCCAGGCGGCTCGCTTTTTCAATTTCCACCTGAAGCTCAAGGTCGGTCATTCCCGGACGATATAATTTCGGGATAGAGCGATAGATACGCTCCTGCTTTTCGCCGGAGATTTTCATGAGGTTTATTTCAGCTGGAGTCTTGACGGAACGTGCCATACGCATGACGGGCGAGCCATTGACAATTTGAGAACCGGGAAAAATCGCGGCAAGACGTTGAACTGTCGAATAGGCTGTAATGTCAAGTTCCAGAGCTATGGCTTCCGGCATATTGAGTCCGATAGTTTCGGCAATCTGTTCAGGTTTCCTGACATAAACCACGCCATCTCCCGACAGACCCACAGGGCGACGGATGAAGAAAATGACCGGTCCGGTGAGCGGAATGTATATCTGCCCGGCGAAAACGCGCCCGGTGATATAAAATATATTGGCGTTGTCGTTTATAAGAATCGCTTTTGCACCGGTATATGCAAGTGCATCGCGGATTTTTCCAATTCTGAGAGAATGTTCCTGTGAATCAAGCAAAATAAGCGGTGTCATGAGCGATCTTTAAGAAAAAAGTTAGCGATATCGTCAAATGAATCAGCCTTGAAGTCGGCATCGGGCGCGTTGCCGAATCCGTATGCTGCAAACATCATGGGTATCCCGGCGGCATGCGCGGATTTGCAGTCGCCGGCAGTGTCACCGATGTAGATCGGTGTCAGGAGGTGATAACGCTCCATGAGCAGGCGTATGTTTCCTTCTTTGGGCAATAGGGTCTGTCCATAAGAGAGGGTATCAGTGAAATATGGCTTCAGACCGGTGAATTCAAGGAAATTCGGTAGCCCGAGAACACCGCAGTTGCTCACCATGAAGAGCCGGTAACGCTCTGCAAGGCGAGGAATATATTTTTTAACTCCGGGATATAGCGTGCCTCCGAGCGAAGACATCATATTGTCCTCATTTTCGGCAAGACATTTCAGAAAATGAGCGGCAATATCCGGTTTGCCGACAACCACTTCATAAATCCTGTCAATAGGGAGTCCCATACACTCGATGAGTTGCTGACGGCTCACGGTGCAATCCATTCCCATATCGGCAAAAGTGACGTCCCATACTTTGGCATAGGAATCGACGGCATCCCAAAGAGTGCCGTCCATGTCAAATATCAGTGAATCGAATTCAGACATTATAGATCAATGGGGGTGGGTACGAGACCAATCTGCTCTATGCCCCGCAGAGTGTCAACGCGGAGAATGTGGCGAATATTCAGCGGGGTATTAGGGGCGGGTGCAAACGGCATCCGTGCGGTAATCTGGTAGGAGGATCCCACACCTTTGCCATGCCATCTGCCGTAAACATCGCAAAGCTCAATGTTTACAGAATCGGTATGAAGAGAATCCGATACCTCAATCCAGATATTGCGGTATGGGTATGAATCGTTATGGCGCAGGGCGATCATCATGGATGGTGACACGCAACTGTCGGTGACAAACGTTACCGTATCTCCATACGCCCACCCGGCAGGATTCAGATCCTCAAATCCGCTGTAGTATCCGGATGAGTTGCATGCCGTGACAACAGCAGCTATAATGATAAATGCCCAGGGCTTATTCGCCATCCTTGTCGTTTTGGTTCAACATTCTTCGGCTGGGTGACATTGCCGGCGCAATGGCGCGGTCAGCGTTTCTGCCTTCTCCTTCAGCGGTGTTGTTCGGGGTATCTCCCGGCTTGAGATTTCTGTCGCGGCGGTTGCCCCTGTCTTTGCGGTTCTGCTTGGGATTATCATTTTTTTCGCCCTGCTTCTCATTCCGGTTTTCCTGCGTACGGGAGTTGTCACCCTGCTGCCGGTTTTGGGCAGATTTGTTTTTCTTTTTCTTCTTCTTTTTGTCGAAGCGGGTTATATCCTGCCCGAGAATATCATTGTATTGCTTTTTCTCCTGACGGTTATCATCTCCATCACGCAGAAGTGAAAGCGGTTTCTCTCCTTTTTTATTGAGGGCTATGACTTCAAATGCTCTGTCTGCATCGATAGTGACAAGATTTGCAGCAATGTTTTTGTCGGTGGAGTATGTGATTTCGCGCTTGAACACATCGTATTTGAAGTGATAGTATGTGGAATCAGCGGTTTCAAGTCGAATTTCCTTTGATGGCATTTTCTTGACACTCTCCACGTATGTATCTACTTCAAAATTGATACAGCATTTGAGTTTGGCGCACTGTCCTGCAAGTTTTTGCGGATTCAGTGAAATGTCTTGAAAACGCGCGGCAGCTGTGCCTACCGAAACGAAGTTTGTCATCCAGCTCGCGCAGCAAAGCGGTCTGCCGCATGGTCCGATTCCTCCGATTCTGCCTGCTTCCTGACGTGCCCCGATCTGTTTCATCTCGATTCTTACCTTGAAGGTCTCGGCAAGAACTTTGATGAGCTGACGGAAGTCAACTCGTTCATCCGCTATATAATAGAATATGGCTTTATTGCCGTCGCCCTGAAACTCCACATCACCGATTTTCATGTTTAGTTTTAGGTCTTCGGCAATTTTTCTCGCGCGAATCATAGTGTCGTTCTCTCGTGCCTGAGCTTCACGATACTTTTCAAGATCGCCGGGCTTAGCCTTGCGGAAGACTCTCTTGAGCTCAGTGCCGGGTTTCACTCCGGCTTTTTTCATCTGGAGTGCAACGAGTTGCCCGGTGAGAGTTACTTCTCCGATATCATGTCCCGGTGAAGCCTCTACAGCGACGAGGTCTCCGATAGCGAGGTCAAGCCCGATAGAATTTTTATAGAATCCTTTTCGGGTGTTTTTGAACTGCACTTCCACCAGGTCGCTCTGTGCCTTACCTCCGGGCACGTCGGCAAGCCAGTTGAAGCAATGCAGTTTTCCTCTTGGGGTTCCGCCGGATTTTGTGCAGCAACCACGGCAACTGTTTTTTTCAGTTGCTCCGTCGGCATTGTTTTCCTTATCCATAGCGATTGCTGTTGACAATTATTTAGCGAAGCTGACAGAACGGGTTTCTCTGATAACAGTGATTTTAACCTGTCCGGGATATGTCATTTCGTCCTGGATTCTCTTGGCAATTTCGGCAGAGAGTTTTTCAGTTTCCACGTCGTCAATCTTGTCGGCACCGACAATCACACGAAGTTCTCTACCTGCCTGAATAGCATAGGTCTTGATGACTCCGGGATATGATAGCGCGAGCTGCTCAAGATCATTGAGTCGCTTGATGTATGCTTCAACAATTTCTCTGCGTGCACCGGGGCGTGCTCCTGAAATGGCGTCACAAACCTGCACGATGGGTGCGAGAAGGCTTGTTTGCTCGATTTCATCGTGGTGCGCTCCGATAGCGTTGCATATTTCTGGTTTTTCTTTGTATTTTTCAGCAAGTTTCATGCCGAGGAGAGCATGTGGAAGTTCGGGCTCTTCATCGGGCACTTTGCCTATATCGTGAAGCAGTCCCGCTCTGCGTGCTTTCTTGGGATTGAGTCCGAGCTCACTTGCCATCACAGCACAGAGGTTTGCGGTTTCGCGTGAATGCTGCAGGAGGTTCTGACCATAACTGGAACGATATTTCATCTTACCTACAAGGCGGATGAGATCGGGATGAAGTCCGTGTATGCCGAGGTCAATAGCGGTGCGTTTTCCGGTTTCAATAATTTCCTCCTCGATCTGCTTGCGCACTTTCGCCACCACTTCTTCTATTCGCGCGGGATGGATTCGACCGTCAGCAACAAGCTGGTGCAGCGCAAGGCGGGCAATTTCTCTGCGTACAGGGTCAAAGCCGGAAAGTACAATGGCTTCGGGTGTATCGTCAACTATAATTTCAATTCCGGTGGCGGCTTCAAGGGCTCGGATATTTCTACCTTCTCGCCCGATGATTCTTCCTTTTATTTCGTCGGAATCAATCTGGAATACTGTCACTGAATTTTCAATGGCGGTTTCGGTTGCCACCCGTTGGATGCTTTGCACAACGATTTTCTTCGCTTCCTTGTTTGCCGTCATCTTAGCTTCGTCCATGATGTCGTTGATGTAGCTCGCAGCCGCAGTTTTAGCTTCATCTTTGAGTGACTCCACCAGTTTTTCCTTAGCTTCTTCTGATGAGAGTCCGCTCACATGCTCAAGTTCTTCCTGAGCCTTGCGTTTGAGCGCGTCAAGTTCGGCTTTTTTAACGTCAATACCGGCAAGTTGCTCTTCAAGTCGCGCTTTAGTCTGCTCGATATTGTTTTTCTCTCTCTGATTATCTCCCTGCTGCTGATTGAGCTGCATCTCTCTTTGCTTGAGACGGCTCTCCGTGCTCTGTATCTTAGCCATTTTCTGCGCCGCCAGTTTTTCAGCCTCGGATGTTATTCTTATTTCCTCCTCCTTAGCCTCAAGGAGTTTGTTTTTCTTGATAACTTCCGCTTCCTGAGCGGCTTCCTGAATTATGATTCTGGCTTTTGACGTGGCAAGACTTCTCTGTATGACAATAGCCGCAATCGCTCCTATAGCAAGAGCAACCAGCGCAGTGATTATTATGTAAACAATTTCCATATAATGGTAAAATTTATGGTTATAAAAAAAGCGCAACCCACTCCAAACAGCACTGAGCTGCCGCAGAGTAAATTGTGCAGGATTAACGGTGTTAAAAAGAGGTCGTTGAGACCGACAGGCGCCGTCAGCTTTCATTCTTGCCGGAAGAATTATCCTCCAGCAGAAGCATATCTATGGTTTGCTCAATTGAGTCAAGCACCCGGTCGGTTCTTTGGGCTTCCTC
>CAMWYV010000098.1 GCA_947178565.1 uncultured Porphyromonadaceae bacterium
TGAGGTTTACAAGGTATCTCAGCCAGACGGTTACAGGTCTCTGACAACATAAGTCCGCTCTTCACATATTTTTTTCGTGATTATATTTGTATTATAATTGGCGAAGCATTAACTTTGCGGCGGTAATCATACATTTAAACCTTATCAAAAACACACCGACTATGGATAATACAAGGAAAACCTTCGTGTTCAACACCGATTGGTATCGAATCATCAAAAACTGTTCCACTCAGATTAAAGGAGAGGTATTTACCGCTGTTATGGAATACGCTATGTCCGGTATCATTCCTGAAATCAGTAACGAAGCATACGTTATTTTCCAGTTCATAAAGCGCGAGATCGACCACCGAGAAGTGCGCCGTAAAAGAAACATGACCGCCACAACAGCCAAAACTGTAGCAGAAATAACCAAAGAATCTGCAGAAGCGCCTGAAAGCTCACACTCTCTTGAAAGCTCCACCCCGCCTGAACCTACAGTCACCTCTAATCCCCCTACTCCACTCCCTCCCCTTCGTCTTACACGCCAGATGCGCAGAAAGCTGCAGCGACAGGGCATAGACCCCTATACCTATCTGCCGATCAGAGCCCACGGATAATATCCATTCCAAGCCGCCCCTTGGTTAAAGTGACGGCTACGGTATGGCGACGGCTGAACTGGGTATAAGCGCTGTTCGGCACAGTGATTTCTTTCTCTTTACCCCCGGGAAAGCGCAGCACAAGGTGATACATCTGATAGGGCGAACCTTTCACATAGGTATTCCGCCTGATGCGCCTCGATGTGTAATGCGTGGTCTGATAAGCTTTTACTATCTCCACCTCAACACTATCCGCCGGAAGGCTTGAAACGCCAATCTGATTGACAAGCGTAATAGATGACGAGAACACTGCCGTGCCGATTATCAGCTGCACGATACCGTTAGCCCACTTGTTGACACCACCGGTGACAGCACGGCATAGATTAGGCATGAGCACAAACGACAACAGGCTAAGGGCAAAGGCATATCCTACCGGTATCCACCATGGAGTCAGTAGATTGTTGAACATGACAGCCGCTGTGCCATAGCCTCCTATAGCCAGCACCATTGCAAACAAAACCGCTACCGTATTTGATGTTTTGCTCATTGTCGGCAAAGTTAGTAATTTCGCGTCTGTATGAACAGAGTGATTTTTCTATTTTTCCAGATAATGACAATAACGGCGATGAGTTCTGCCCGGGATTATGATGCGGAGATGAAAGCAGCGGGAATGGTTGATATTTCCGAAGCCGACTCCACTATAGTTATTAGCCTGATGTATGCGGGTACTGATAATTTCGTGGGAGAGGATATGTATGGTACACTCCGCAAGGCATACCTTCACCCCGAAGCCCTCGACGGACTGCTGAGAGCACAGGTAGCTCTGACAAAAGAGCATCCGGGATACCGCCTGAAGGTGTGTGATGCCGCTCGCCCGATGAGCGTGCAACGCAAGATGTGGAATACAGTCAAGGGCACATCGAAATCCAAGTATGTGAGCAATCCGTCACGCGGAGGCGGACAGCATAATTTCGGACTCGCTGTTGACATAACAATAGTTGACGGGCAAGGGCACGAGCTGCCGATGGGCACTCCGGTGGATCATCTCGGCTACGAAAGCAATATAGATGCAGAGACCGCTCTGGTGCAGCGAGGTATAATCACCGAACAGGAAAGGCTTAACCGCCTGCTGCTACGCAAGGTGATGCGCCTCGGAGGATTCTCCGCGCTCAGAACCGAATGGTGGCATTTCAACTTCCGCTCACGCTCCGTCGCCCAAAGCCGCTACAAGCTTCTCGACTTCTGAGCGCTATGATTCTTTCGCCCGGCTGATTGTCACGAGATATACACCTGAGAATATCAGCACAACAGCCACACCTTTGATAATCGAAAAGTGATCCATGCCTGCCGATATGCCAACAATTGTGGCTACTATCGGCTGCACATAGTTGTACATTCCTACCACCGTAGGGCGCAGAGTCTTCTGCCCTATCATGATTCCGATATATGCGATAAAAGTTCCACCGACCACCACATATGCCGCTCCACCCCACATTCCGGGAGTGACTGCACCGAAATCGGTTGAGAGAATGGCAGGTAGCGATACCGGAATCGCTACAACAGTTGCGAAAGTAAACATCCACTTCATCAGAGTGACCAGCGAATATTTACGGATAAAGTTGCGGTAGAGTGTCAGATAGAGAGCATAACTGAGCTGCGCGCCAAGAACAAGGAGGTCACCGGCTGTGGGATTTTCTCCTCCGCTTATACCCGAGCGCCCGTTCAGCACCAGAATCAGGGCACCGCAAGCGCCAAGCACTATTCCACCTACTTTCTTACCTGTAATAGGTTCTTTCAAAATAATATATGCGAGAAGCATCACCCACATCGGCATAGTAGTGGTGATAAGCGATGCCTCGCCGGGCGACGTGAGTCCTACCCCGAAAATAAAACACCCCTGATTGAAGAGGATGCCGAGCATTCCCGCACCTGCAAGCCTCAGCAAATCCTGCCAAGGTACCCGCTCGTAAGGCAGGAAGAGAGAAAGTATCCAAAAAAGAAGCGCCGCTCCGCACACTCTGAAATCTGTGAGCAGAAGCGGCACTACTATTCCTGAAGAGAGGACAAATTTTGCCACGGGAGACATAAGCCCCCACAGCACATTTGCCATCAGCATTGAAAGATGACCCTTTATTTTGGTATCAGCCATGCTGAGGAGCGTTGTCTGATATTATTTCTTGTCAGATTCGGGACGGGTATAGCCATCCTTTGCAGCTCTTTCGCTCATACGCTTGATGCGCTTGGCGGTTTCAGGATGAGAGCTGAACATTTTCTGAACCATATTTGACTTCACATTACCCTCCAAGTTCTGAAGTTTCTCAAAAGCCATTACCATACCCCATGGGTTGATACCGTTTGCCACAAGAAAGTCATACCCTGCGTCATCCGCCTCATTTTCCTGCTTCTGGGAGTATTTTGCTCCGATAAGGCTTTCGCCGAGACTACCGAGCTGGCTTTCTGTGAGCTGTGCGGCTTTTCCACCGGCAGATGCGATCGCATCTTTAGCCGCTCCTGTGAGAAGTTGCTGCTTGAAGCCATTCTTGCTGTGACGCTTGGTGACATGACCGATTTCGTGACCTATCACACCGAGAAGCTCCTCATCGCTCATAATATCCATCAGTGAGGAGAAAACGCGCACACTGCCGTCCGGACAAGCGAATGCGTTCACATCAATCACATCATATACCTTGAAATTCAAAGGAATTCCGTCGGCATCCTTGAGGTTTTCCGTGAGCTTGCGAAGGCGCACAGTATAAGGATCATTTTCACCGGGTACCTTGTTATTTTTATCCATCCAGTCAACAGACTCCTTAACGTATGCAGCCATATCAGCATCCGAGATAGTAAGAGCCTGTACGCCCTTCTTGGCAGCGCTTGCCACCTTACCGAAATTAAACTGAGCGTTAGCTGAAACCGCAACCATTAGAAATGCCATTGCGGCAAAAAATTTCATTGCAATATTTTTCATATATGTGACAGGTTTTAATTTTCAACTGCAAAATTACACAAAAAAGCGGAAGCTGCCCCATTTGAAGGCTTACTTCCGCTATATGACAGTTTAAATAGAATTATCTCACTGAAACTTTGATGGATCTGCTCCCCGGAACACGCACAATGTATATGCCTGGGTGGAGTCTTTCGGGCTTAACCTTTCTTCCATTGAGGTCAAACACCTCGCTACCCTCCGGTGCGATAATATTGCCACCATCAACACTAACAACATTTTCATCGTCACCCTCTACACCATCTATTCCGGCAGGTTTTGCTTTCACCGTCACTGCGCAAGTAGCTGTCAGACCATTTGAGGTAGATGCGGTGATAACAGCGGTGCCCGGCTTTATGCCTGTCACCAAACCGGTTGCATCAACGCTCGCAACAGAAGCATCAGAAGAACTCCATATAACGGTCTTGTCTGTAACATCTTCCGGTTCAATAGTGGCACTCAACTGTAAAGTCTGTGCCTCTACAATCTCGGCTGCCTCAATATTTAGCTTTAAACCTGTTGCCTCTATCGTTTTAGCTACCACGGTCACGATGCCGCTTGCAGTCAAACCATTTGAGGTTGTAGCGGTAATGGTAGCCTTTCCCGGTTGTATCGCTGTAACCAAACCGGTTGCGCTCACGGTAGCGATAGCCTCGTCAGAACTGCTCCAAGTCACGGTATTTAAAGTCGCATTTTCGGGAGTGATAATAGCTTTCACTGTTGTAGTCTCTCCTTCAATCAGTTCTATGTCGGCAAGTTCCATTTCAATCTCTATCGGAATAATATCGGATATCCCTATTGTATTGAAAAAATTTTCCCAGCCCTCTTCAGATTTATAGTCATCTACATTTTCGTCGGGTACTTTCAGCGTTGCGTTCTTATAAACAGCATTATCAAAACCGTCATCTGGCAGAGTGGGAGGCACAGGATTGAGAACAGTTATATTCTTGATAGAACCGCAACCGGCAAAGTCGCCTGAACCGATTGCCGGCACTTTATCTCCTATAGTCAAATCGGTCAGGGAGTCTTTTCCGGCAAATGTTTTGCCGGTGGTGGCTCTGCCTAGATATATGTTCTTGACAGGGACATTTTTGAATGCGTCTTCGTCGCTGTTAAGAATCTTTTCGCTGTCCTCAACAATAATCTCTTCAAGATTCGTACAGCCTGAGAAAGCCTCTTTGCCGATAGTTTCAACACTCGGAGGTATCACGACACTTTTTATATCCGTACAATCCTTGAAAGCGCCATCGCCGATTTCGGTAACCGGATATATCTTTCCGCCAATCCGGATTTCATCAGGTATTCTCAGAGTACCGTCCGGATCCGGCTTGCCTCCGGTCACTTTCACAACATCCTTGCCGTCTTCACCGCCGCCAATCACAATCTCATAGTCTATATCGTCAATGATTCCGGTCTGAGGCACAACGGTCACGGTACATGATGCAGTAAGACCGTTTGAGGTAGTTGCAGTGATAACAGCCGTACCCTTACTGATAGCCTTCACATTGCCGGTTTCATCCACGCCCGCGACAGAGGGCGCTGAAGAGCTCCATGTCACTGTTTTATCATCGGCATTATCAGGTGAGATTGTCGGTATGATACTGAATGACTCGCCTTCACTTCCGGTCCATTCGGTTATTGGGAATGTGATAGAACCTACCTCAACTTCCATAGTTTGTATATCAAACCGTTTCCAGACATCATCGTCCTTATAAGCCTTCTCAGAAGATTTGAATACATAAAGTGTAGCTTTGCCGTAAACGTCATCATCAAAGGAGGTCACGTAAACAGACGGTGGCAGTTGGGCGAGGCTGGTTACCGAGGTGATATTCTTACAACCACCGAACACGTTTTTGACGATTCTTTTGACCAAATTACC
>CAMWYV010000099.1 GCA_947178565.1 uncultured Porphyromonadaceae bacterium
AGCCAGGAGGCAACATTATTATTTATTATGAAGAAGTTTCTTCTTGCACTGGGTGTTATGTTTACTACCCTCTCTTTCAGTGTTAACGCACAAACGGTTTCCGCCGACTTTTCATCACTGGACAAACTTGTAGAAAAGCTGTCAAAGGCATGTGACAAAGCGCCTAAACCTTGTGGCGAAGGTGATATCGACGGTTTTGTTAAGGGCAACGAGACCGCAGCTCGTGGCGCAGTTGAAACGGCTAAAAAACTCCACAATCTTTACTCACGCCAGATCGGGGAATCTGAAAACGGTGTGCAGGATGTTACCGTAACCAAACCCACTAAGGAAGACTGGGCAGACCTTGCGGCTACTGTTGCGACCCAGACCGCCGGTATGGCTCAACTCGGCATCTCTGCAAAAAAGGCTGCCGAAGCAGTAAAAAAAGCCGACAAGATGAAAGCGATCAAACTTGCTAAACCTGTGAAATGGGCAACTGACATCATGCCCGTAACCGGTGAAGCCCTTGCTGAAGAGGCAAAAGCTATCGATCAGATCATCAAACTCATCAAATCAGACGACAATTTATGATTAATACGGTGAAAGCCGTCTGTATCAGCGTTATGATTGCTGTGGGAGGGGGTAGTGCCTTCTCACAGCAATCTTCTGATTCCAGACCGGTAGTTGGTGTAGCGGAATTTTCATGTCAGGAGAATTCGCCTTATACGGGGCTTGTGACTGAAAAAGTGGTAGAGATGCTCACTAATACACGCCGTTTCAGGGTGGTTGACCGAACGAGCATAGACAAAGTCCGATCTGAACTCGAGTTGCAGAAATCAGAGGCATTTCTCGACAGTAAAAATCTGGTGGAACAGGATATAGCTGTCGCTGCCGAAAAGATGATTACCGGTCATATAGTCAAAATACCTGTCTATCGTATGAAGAATCCGGACGGCTCTGTGAGAGGATTTAAAGCGAGTGTGGGATTTGAAATGAAAGTTGTCGATGTCGCCACCGGTTTGAGTAGTGAAGCTACCAGTTTTCAAGGGAAGGCATCTCAGGAATGTATGAGTGCGGAAGCTGCGGTCAATATGGCGATGCAGTCTATTCAAAATGAAATTGCCGAATGGTTTCGCAGTAATTTCCCTGTAACTTGCACGCTGACTCGTATAATTGACGGCAAGACCATACTTGTCAACGCGGGCTCCGAGCAAGGTATTAAACCGGGAAATGTATTGAAAATAGAAGCAATCGAGATGTTGGACGGACAGCCGTATCACAAATTATTGGGAGAAGTTAAGGTAAAAACTGTGGCGGGCCCTAATTTTTCTGAATGCGATGTACCCAAAAAGGTTATGGAAAATGTCCGCTCCTACTTTGACAATGCCATTAAAATTAATTGTGAACTAAAACAACCGAAGAAATGAATCGTGTCATTTTATTGATGCTTTCGCTTATATTGGCGGGTAATATCTCGATATTCGCCCAATATCAGGTAAATCATATCTCTACAACGGGAGAAAATATGACTTTCAGAGTGGTTGGATATGGGAAGAATTCAAAAAAAGCATCTGAC
Organism: uncultured Porphyromonadaceae bacterium; assembly: GCA_947178565.1. GTDB lineage: Bacteria > Bacteroidota > Bacteroidia > Bacteroidales > Muribaculaceae > Paramuribaculum. The sequence goes on from CAMWYV010000099.1 coordinate 1,556, forward strand.
AATGCAGAACTAAGCGTGATTAAGGCTTTAATGTTTGAAGGAATACCTAACAGCCAGCAGCACATCCCGATGGTGCCAGAAACAGAGACACAGGCTCTTAAAGAACACAAAAAGGCGCTAAATTCCTTTTTCGCAGGTGAATATAAAAGTGAAATAGTACGATCGGTTATTGTCCGTAAATTCGGTAAGGATGCCAACAAACAAAAGACAATAACCCTTGAAGTCACTGTGAATATCCGCGCATTGAGAAATAAACTTGAAAGAATTGGTGTTATAAGAAAATTCGGATTATGAGGTATTTAATATATTGCAGGCTATTTCTTGTCTTTCAATTCCTTACTTTCGCTTTTTATATGTCAGCACAGCAGGCGACCGTTCAACCCAAAATAATGGTAGTGCCTTTTGTGAAAGAGGGTGAGGACATTCGTACTGTTTTAGAAGAGGATGCCGATAAGCGCATTGTTCTTACTAAGGTTAAAGAAGCCTTTGACTCAAGAGGATTCACTACGGTCGATTTTTTGGGAAAGTTAAAAGCCGGATCGGTTCAGTCAGGAATGTCAGATGAGCAGCAGTCGGATTTGAAGTCCATGATAATTGCATCTTCAGGTGCTGATATATATGTTGACACTGAGATGATTATTAATAAGTCTGGTTCCGGAAATGCGGTGAAAGTAATCATCACGGCATATGATATCAGTACCGGCGGGTCTCTCTCTAACAAGGTTGGAGATAGCGGCAAGTTCTATACCGATGATTTCGGACGGCTTGGATCTAAGGCAATTGAAAGTTGCGCCGATGATTTTCTGAATGTGATGCAGACTAAGTTCAATGATATGGTGCAAAACGGAAGGTCATTGAATATGACAATCGGTTTTGATGAGGGCTCTCAATACAATATGAACTCGGAATTAGGTGACGAAATGCTCACCATTGCCGACCTTATTGAGATGTGGTTGGAAGAAAATGCATATCAGGGTAACTTTCATGTTCAGGGCACTACCGCGACCAAAATGATTGTGGATGACGTCAGAATCCCGCTCAAAGACTCGAAGGGAAATAATTATTCAGTGGCTGCTTTCGGACGCGAATTTCTAAAGTTCGCACGCAAACATGGATTGAAGATTACCCGTAACATTGTTAATAATTCACTCATTATCACAATATCATAATATGAAGTCTCCAATCAGATGGGAATTAATGCTGACTGTGATTGTCAGTTTATTCAGTGTTCAGACTTTATTCGGTCAAGGGTTACCGATAATGGCTGTTGTTGATAACAGATCTATCGATGTGTCACAGATAGCCAAAAGTCTGTATGCGAGGCTCAATACCGCCCTACATACAGCCGGAGTTCACTCCGAAGGAGGAGAAGGTCTTTACCTGGTAGGTGAACTCATTCCTGTGTCAGAGGAGACTGTTGAAACAGGAATGAAAAAAATTGTGATAAAAAACTTTGAACTTTCTCTCCGTCTTGAGCACCCACAGCTGGATCTGAAGTTCGGCCATACAATTATTCCACTGAAGGGTTCCGGATTAACCTCCACCAAAGCAGCGATGGATGCGATTCAACATCTGAACCCATCCGCCTCATCCATCCAAAATTTCATCACGACTTCGGCGACTAAGGCACATGAGTATTATTTGACTCACATTGATGCCATCATTGATAAAGCGAATGTATTGAGTAAATCAGGTGAGTATGATGAGGCGATTGCGTTGCTGTGGGCTTGCCCAAACACCACTGCCATACATTTAAAGGTGTATCAGGCTTTAGAAAAGATATATTCAGCCAGGCAAAACCACGAATGCTCCATGATCATGAAGCAGGCAGAAAGTGCATATGCTCTTAAAAAATATGATGAAATGAAGCAACTGCTTGACATGATCGACACCAATAGCGATTGTGCCGCTTCAGCTTCTGAATTAGCAAAAAAAGCCGGAATTGAAATCCGCGATGACGAAAAAGCTGCTCTTGCCCGTGAAGAACGCGAACGTGAGCGAGCATACACATCAGCGGAAAAAGACAAGCAGCGGGAATATAATCTCGAAAAGCAACGAATCTCGGCTATTTCCGATATAGCGAAGGAATATCTCCGCAATCATCACACCACATATCATTATTACGCGCTTTGACAGCGGTATCTTCTTAGACATGGGGTTGCAATTCAGATTAATCAATGACTATATAAATTCATAATCAGATCACTATTTAATTAATTCAAAAATCAACATCTATGAAAATTAGGTTTATTGCAATGGCTCTGTTTGCCATAACGCTTGGTTCATGTACCACAACTCAAAGGACTCACACTGCATCTACACTTGATGTCAATGCCTCCATTGTTAACCGTTCTTATGCAGACCTTACTGTGGCGTCAACTAAAGTTTCCTATACTTTGAATGTATCCGGTGAATATAAGAATCAGGGAGAATCAGCTCTTAAGGATGCAGCCGTAGCTAAACTTTTGTCAACAAACGGAAATGCTGATGTTTTGGTTGCTCCTGACTTTGAGATTTATCGGGTAGATGGAAAAATCAAGAGTGTCACGGTTAAAGGTTATCCGGCATTTTACCGCAATATCCACCCCATGACTCAGTCAGAGGCGGAGATTGTCAATCTATCAAGAAAATAAAGTATGAATAACAGCTTAATCACAGGTGTGCTCGCTGCTCTGACATTAAGCTCTTGCTCTGTAACCCAGCGGACTCACACAGTCTCGTCAGTTCCGGTTGAAACACAAGTTTATAATGTGACTGTTGCAGACCTTGATGTGAAAGAAGAAAAGGCAACCTCAACATCAGATTGGAAGTGGAATTTGTTTTCAACATTTTCTCTGTCAAAAGTAAAAAAAGAAGCAGAGGCTCAATTGCTCAATGCTACCAGTGCTGATGTCATAGTGGAGCCCCAATATATTGTGGAGCGGAGAGGTGTACTCAGAGGGGGCAGCGTAACTGTATCCGGCTACCCGGCACGATACACGAACTTCCACACCATAACTGATACGGAAGCCACAGCATTAGTATCAAAAGATACTATTTCTGTGAAAAACAAACCGGTTATCACTCTTTCAAGACTGCATATTTCAGGTCCGGCACTAACGCCGATTGTAAAATCCTCAATTAAGTTGAGTTCTAATATTCCATCAAGATCATTTATTAATCTTATAGGAGGCACGAGTATTTACGCTGATAATGATTATTTAGGCTATTCTGCAGGGCTTATGTATGGTCACCACGGTAAGTCGTTGGGCTGGTATGTCAAAGGGACTTATGCCTATAACGATGATTATTGTGAAGTTAAGGATTATAGCTTAACTGCCGGTATTATTAAACCATTTACTCGTGCGTTAAGTGTGTTTGCTGGGGCAGGTGTCGGATATTTCTCGGAATCTGACTATGACTATTATTGGGAATCCTACACAGAAGAATGTATTTCAATACCATTTGATTTGGGGGCTCAGTTCACCATTAAAAAGTTTAATATTTTGGTGGGTTGCAGCTATACACTTAATACAACTTATCCGGATTACTGGCACATAAGACCTTTTGTCGGTGTAGGATTATCATTCTGAATATTGACATTTGAGATGTCAAATACGGGAGGTGTGTCGGTTGGCGCACCTCCTTTGGTTTTATTTAAAGCGGACTCATGATAAGGGTCGGACGTTTTTTAATTCATCAGAATGGCGGTATGTTTATCTTGAACCGGTGAATTCTCAGACAAAACTTAAAAATAATTAATACGGAAATTTTTCTTTAATGAGATGTGCGTGGAGGTGAAAAAGTTTTTACCTTTGCAGGTAGTTTAAAAGGCAAAGAGCCTCCGGGCGTTTTGCTTATAGTAGAGAAATTATTAAACTATTAAATAT
>CAMWYV010000100.1 GCA_947178565.1 uncultured Porphyromonadaceae bacterium
ATTAACTTTGTCTAATTAATAAGCATTTTTTGTAACGCTTATTTAGGACGCGTCAACTGTTTTGTTATTACTCAGTGATGTCGAGTACTTCTACATCAAAGATGAGGGTTGAACCGGGAGGAATGCTACCGGCGGCATTGTTACCGTAAGCGAGGTTAGCGGGGATGTAAAGTGTGTATTTAGCACCCTTGTTCATCAATTTTAGACCTTCTCCGAAACCGGGAACCACTTCAGTCACACCGAAAGTAGCGGGTTCACCACGCTCAACAGAGCTATCAAATACTGTGCCGTCAATAAGTTTGCCGGTATAATGAACTGTCACCTTAGATGTCTCGGTGGGAGTTGCACCTGTACCAGCCTGGTTAACCTTGTATGCAAGACCGCTTTCTGTGGTTTTGATAGAAGGATCAGCTTTAACCTGAGCTGCTACAAACTCTGCGCCTTTGGCTTCGTTTTCGGTTGCTTCTGCCTCACGTGCAGCCTGCTGTGCCTGAGCCGCCTCCATCTGACGAGCCTGAGATTTCTCCTGGACGCGACCCATAAGACGCTGCATTTCATTCATATCCATTCCGAGCTGAGTGCTGTTTATAGAATCCTGAAGGAATGCCTGAGAGAAATAGCGGATGAGTTCTGCACGATTGATGTCAACACCTTCAGCATAGAGAGCTTTGATCTGACGGGCAAAACCGAGACCTATCTGAATACCATACTGATATGCCACATCTGATGTGTCAGCCATAATCACTTCCTTAAATCCGCGAAGGAAAGATTTTTTCTCAAATTTTGCGCGCTCGTCGGCAGGGAGCTGATCCATATTCTGGTTGAGCATTGCGCCCTGACCGCGACCGAGAACCATTGCGAGCGAGTCATTGAAAGCCTGATCTTCAGCAGATACTTTTGATTCGCTGTTTTTAGCGCAGCTCATGGGAACGAGTGCGACTGCAGACATTGCGATTGCAAATAATGTCTTTTTCATAAGATTTGTAAATATTGATATTAATAAAATATTAGTGTTTCTTTATTATTCACCAGTGGAAACATCCACTAATGTTATTTTGTAGAGTAGCGCGGCACCGCCCGGAATAACTCCCGGAAAGCCTTCGCTGCCATATCCGGCAGAAGCGGGGATATATATTTCCGCCGAACCGCCTTTGCCTATGGTCGCGAGACCCGAACGAAGCCCGGGAGCAAGCGAGTCAAAGCTGAGGTCAATCTGCTTTGATTCCGTTGAATCAAAAACCGTGCCATTGCTCAACGATGCTTCATATATCACCGAAACAGTAGATCCTGACTGCGGAAACGGCTTTCTGCCGGCTTTCCCCGCTATCACCACAACCGAGTCGTCAAGCACTACCGCTCCTTTGGTTTTTGCCGCACGAGCTAAGAATTCTTGCTCTACCGCCTCATCAGCGCGATCAGGGACATCGCTTTTGAGCGCTTCAACATACTTGTCCGAGATATATTTGTTCGCCTCATTTTCAGTAAAAGCGGGCGTGCGTCCCTCTATATAACCGGCAAGGATACCGATTACCCTCTCAGGACTCACGCTGATAGCGGTGCGCCCGAATTCCTTAGCGACCCACTCCATAATACTGTTGCCGATTATAGCTGCTTTTGCATAGGCTACAGCTGTAGAATCGGTGGCTCCGGCAATAAATCCTTTGGCAGCGACATCTGCGGGAATAGAACTGAACTGAGACGCGATTGCAGGATACAGACTTGACGCAACAGCCTCATTGACAGAATCCATCCGCTCTGGCGCAATTTGGGCGTGAACACCGAGTGCCCACACCCATAATGCGATTATCGTTGCCGCGATTCTGCTCATTTATTTACCTAAAACCTTGATCAACTCTACATCGAAGATTAGAGTTGAATCAGGCCCGATTGCTGCACCGGCTCCGGCAGGACCGTAAGCGAGCGCGCTCGGAATAAATAGACGATATTTAGCACCCTCTTTCATGAGCTGAAGTGCCTCGACCCATCCGGGAATAACCTGAGTTACGCCGAATGTAGCGGGCTCGCCACGCTCAACAGAGCTGTCAAATACGGTTCCGTCAATAAGTTTGCCGGTATAGTGAACCATCACACGGTCATCTTTGGTAGGCATCGCACCGGTACCCTCTTCAATCACCTCATACTGAAGTCCTGAAGGAGTGGTTTTCACTTCGGGGCGCTTGCCGTTGTCGGCAAGGAAAGCCTCACCTGCCGCCTTGTTAACCTTAGCCATTTCTGCGGCTGCGGCACGCTGCTTCTCTTCCATTTCAGTGAAGAATTTACGGATTTCCTCTTTTGCCTCATCATAAGTCATGCGGGGAGTTTCGCCTGAAAAAACGGCTGCAACACCATCGGCAAAATCCTTCACATCAATCTTTTCAATTCCGCTACTGCGGAAATTGTTGCCCATGCTCAATCCAAGAGCATAGCTGATACGATCTAATTCTTTAGTTTCCATCTGATTCGCGTTTTTGCGTTAGATAATATTACTCAGTTGGCAATTCAAACTGCAAAGGTATGCCAAATATCCGTGTCAAAGTTAAATATTTAATGAAAAAATATTAAACCGGACAATAAACCGTCTGCCGCTTCAATCACCGCTTATATTTATAAAACATCCGGCACATGAATAAGTTGATAGTCAGAGCCTCATTTTAATACCGGTGATGTTTTTAGCATTCGATTTGTCACATTCACGTTAAAATCCTATTTTTGTGAAAAACTATCAGATATGAGAAGCAAATACAACAGAGTGTTGCTGAAACTCAGCGGAGAATCACTCGCCGGAGCTAAAGGCACAGGCATTGACACAGAGCGCCTTGCTCAGTATGCAAGTCAGATAAAGGAGATTGCGCAGAGCGGTGTGCAGGTGGCGATTGTAATTGGCGGCGGAAACATTTTCCGCGGACTCAGCGGAGCCGCCAAAGGATTTGACCGGGTGAAGGGTGACCAGATGGGTATGCTCGCCACTGTTATCAACTCTCTTGCGCTAAGTTCGGCTCTTGAAGCCGAGGGACAGCCGGCAAAAGTGTTCACGGCAATCAATATGTTTCCCATCGGAGAGCATTACAGCAAATGGAAAGCTATCGAGGCGCTCAAGTGCGGATCCGTGGCTATTATCGCCGGCGGAACAGGCAATCCGTTCTTCACCACCGATACCGGCAGTGCATTGCGAGGCATTGAAGTTGAGGCGGATGTTATGCTCAAGGGCACCAGAGTGGACGGTATCTATACCGCTGACCCGGAAAAAGACCCCACCGCAACCAAATTCAACGAGATAACATACGACGAAGTATATACACGCGGTCTCAAAGTAATGGACCTCACTGCGACAGCCCTTTGCAAGGAAAACGGACTGCCTATAGTTGTGTTCGACATGGATACCCCCGGCAATCTCGCCAAAGTGATTGCAGGAGAGCCAATCGGCACCCTCGTTTATTAATCTGAAAAACTAAACAACAATAATATGGAAGTAAAAGACTATCTGAATCCCGCCGAAGAGAAAATGGAACTCGCGGTGGCTTATCTTGATGAATCACTCGCGCATATCCGTGCCGGCAAAGCAAATCCCAAGATCATTGATAATATAAAGGTGGAATATTACGGCGGAATGGTGCCTGTGAGCCAGGTTGCCAACATCTCGGTGCCTGATGCGCGCACAATCACCATTACCCCCTGGGAGAAACCGATGTTTAAGGAAATCGAAAAAGCTATTATCAACTCAGAACTCGGAATCACACCTGAAAATAACGGCGAGGTTATCCGCCTCTCTATCCCCCCGCTCACCGAAGAGCGCCGCAAACAGCTCGTTAAGCAGAGCAAAGCAGAGGCTGAGCAGGCAAAGGTATCTGTACGCAACGCCCGCCGCGATGCTATCGACGGGCTCAAAAAAGCGATCAAGCAGGGAATGCCCGAAGATGTTGAGAAAGATGCCGAAGCAAGCGTTCAGAAGCTCCACGACAAATTTCTCAAACGCATTGACGACATTTTCGCCGCAAAAGAAAAAGAGATACTCACAGTGTAAAATATATCGGATTACCCGACTGCGGAGTGCATTTTTATCGCACTCCGCATTTTTTATGCAAAAAATGTTGGGAGAGACAAAAAAAACGATTACCTTTGCAGCGCAAAACCGCAAAACAGCGGCATAAACACATACCAACAATGACTCCGTAGCTCAGTTGGTAGAGCAAATGACTCTTAATCATTGGGTCGTGAGTTCGAGCCTCACCGGGGTCACAACAAGAAGGAATCGTAGCAGCGGTTCCTTTTTTTATTGTAACCCATACAGCACAGACATAAGGTGAGATGCGTACCGGTCGCGGAGACGATGACAAAAACTGTAGTTGCGCGTTGAATTCTTATCATAATTAAACAAGTCCCAGACAATATTCACTAAGTCCTGTTGCATAAATGATGGGAACGGACGAATGTTTTTGGCTACTTTTGCGGTATGAAAGTAATTATCGAGACAACTGAGGACGGCTCCCCTACTTTTTACCGCGAGGATCTTGACGAACATTACCACTCTGTTAAAGGCGCGATTGCGGAGAGTATGCATGTATATGTCAACTCCGGATGGCTCACCGCCGCCCAGAGTGCCGGGCAAGTGCGGGTTTTTGAAGTGGGATTCGGCTCGGGACTGAATGCGGCGCTTAGTGCCGAAGCTGCTTTCAAGTCTAAAATTCCCACAGAATACTATTCAGTGGAGCTATATCCTTTGCCTTCTCCACTCACCGAGCTATATTCCGACACATTGCCATACCGTATTAGCGATATCTTTCAAACTGTAAATTCCGCACCGTGGCAACAATCATGCCAGATAAACCCTTATTTCTCTCTCAACAAGATTGAGGACAATCTGCTCACAATGAGTTTGCCGGAAGGGATTGATGTGGTGTACTTCGATGCCTTCGCCCCCGAGAAACAGCCCGAAATGTGGTCGGAGGCTATATTCCGCAAAATATTCGCTTCCATGAGTCCGGGCGGTACTCTCACCACCTACTGCGCCAAAGGGGCCATACGCAGAATGCTTGAGCAAATCGGATTTCGCTGTGAACGTCTCCCCGGTCCACCGGGCGGCAAAAGAGAGATTCTCCGTGCCACCGTGCCCAGCTGACTAGACACAAAAAGCGATTGACAAGTTTACTCTCTTGACTTGCCAATCGCTTGTATTTTAATTATTTAAGACGTAAAATCAGCCTGATTGCGGCTTAGTACTCCTCTTCGTTGAAGAACACTACCGCATTTGATAATCAATCATTTAATAGTCTTTGTATTGCATTTGGCGCAACAAACCAGACTATTTGAGACTATCTGAGGCGATTGGTCAAACAAATCGATGCTTTACCGGCTAAACATTGGTCAAACAAATTTCATTAATTCCAATTGAGTATCTACCTTTTGAGGATGGTACAAACCTA
>CAMWYV010000101.1 GCA_947178565.1 uncultured Porphyromonadaceae bacterium
CGGCACTGCTATGCGCTGCCGCAATTCTGCGGGCTACGGTTTCCGCACAGATGAGGATGCCGCAGCTGCCGACAGACCAGGAGGGGCGTATAGGCACTCTTCCAAACGGCTTGACATATTACATTCGTCACAATGAATATCCGAAGGGACAAGCCGACTTTTACATTGCCCAGAAGGTAGGCTCCGTACTTGAAGAGGACAACCAGAGAGGTCTCGCCCACTTCCTTGAGCACATGTGCTTCAACGGCACAACCAACTTTCCCGGCAAGAATCTTATCAACTGGCTTGAGAGCGTGGGCGTGAAGTTCGGTGTCAACCTCAACGCATACACAAGCGTTGACGAGACAGTATATAATATCTCGAATGTGCCCGTTGCCCGTGAAGGTGTTCAGGACTCATGCCTCCTTATCCTTCATGACTGGGCTAACGACCTGCTTCTCCTGCCCGAAGAAATCGATGCTGAAAGAGCAGTGATTCACGAAGAGTGGCGTAGATCAAATGTGGGCCAGATGCGAATTATCGAACAACTTCTTCCGGTTGTGTATCCCACTGAAAGATACGGCTACCGCCTGCCTATCGGCACAATGGAGGTTGTTGACAACTTCCCCTATCAGGCTCTAAGAGATTATTATGAAAAATGGTATCGTCCCGACCAGCAGGGTATCATTGTTGTAGGCGATATCGATGTTGACCGCATCGAAGGCAAAATCAAAGAGATGTTCTCTGACATCGAAATGCCCGCAAATGCCGCCGAGCGTGTATATTTCCCGGTTGCAGACAACAAGGGCACCATTTATGCTATCGGCAAAGATCCCGAGCAGAAAAATGCGCTTGCATACATGATGTTTAAAGATGATTCGTTCCCCGATTCACTTAAAAACACTCAGGCTTACTATATCGCCGACTATATTCAGAGCATGATCGAACTGATGATGTCTCACCGACTCAACGATATTTCTTCAAAACCCGATGCTCCTTTCGGCAGCGCATCAATGGATTTCGGCGACTTCTTTATTGCCAAGACCAAAGATGCCCTCTCACTGATAGTTCTCGCCAAGGATGGTGACATAGCTCCGGCTTTGGCAGCAGCCTATCGCGAACTACTTAGAGCACAGCGCGGTGGATTTACCGTTGGAGAATATGAAAGAGCCAAGAGCGAGCTCCTGAGCCGCGTTGAACGCTCATATAACAACCGCCGCCAGCGCGAAAACGGAAGCTATGTAAATGAGTATGTGCAGAACTTCCTTGACAACGAGCCTATTCCCGGCATTGAGGTGGAGTGGCCTATGTATCAGCAGATTGCCGGAATGCTTCCGCTTCAGGTGATCAACCAGTTCATGTGGCAGAGAATCCAGCCGGACAATCGCGTTATTCTTGCAATGCTCCCAGAGAAAGAGGGTATGACATATCCGACCGAGCAGAGCTTTGCCGATGCGCTTGCAGCTATTGATGCGGAGACTATCGAACCTTTCGTTGACGAGGTTAAGTCAGAACCACTTATTGAGAAAATCCGTCCCGCAGGTAAGATTATTTCTACCAAACATAACAGTCAGTGGGATGCTGAAGAATGGCAACTCTCGAACGGCGCGACCGTAATTGTGAAGAAAACAGCGTATAAGGATGACGAAGTACTGTTCAGAGCTGTTGCAAACGGCGGCTATGCAGGTAAATTCGGCGATGAATACGCCAACAGCGTAATCTTCAGCCCCTACGCCCTTTCAGAATTCGGTCTCGGAACCTATTCTCACTCAGATATTCAGAAATATCTCAGCGGCAAGCAGGTAGGCATCAGTTTCGACTTCGGTGCGATGAGCCGCAACATTAACGGCAACTCCACTCCCAAGGATATTGAAACTCTCATGGAGTTTGTGTATATGACATTCTGTGAATTCACTCTCAACCCTGATGAATTTGAAGCACTGAAGAAAACATATCTCGGCGCTCTGCAGAACAATGAGAACGATCCCCAGTATGTATTCAGAAGCAAAATCGATGAGTGTCTCTACTCAAGCCCCTTCCTCCGCGAAATCAGCACAGCCGCAATCGAAGGTGCTAACCGCGACCAGATTCTCGACATAGTGAAGGCAATGACAGCCAACGCAGCCGACTATACCTTTGTATTTGTAGGAAACGTTGACACCGAAGCGCTCAAGCCTCTTGTTGAGAAATACATCGCATCTCTTGCATCTGACCAGGCTAACGCAAGCCGCAAGATGCCCGCTCCCGTAGCCGGCTTCACCCTCAACCCGGGCACAGAGGTCAACACCTTCACCACCGCCATGCAGACTCCTCAGACATACTTCTACATAGTTTCCTGGAGCAACGATCCTTTCTCCATGCGTAACCAGCAGATTGTGTCGGTTGCAGGACAGATTATGTCAAAGCGTCTCAACGACCTTGTCCGTGAAGAGATGGGTGCCGTTTACTCAATCGGCGCATCGGGCTCACTCGGCAGAATCTCCCAGCAGGCAGCTATCATGACCGGCTCACCGATGAAACCTGAACTCAAGGAGGATGTTTTCAAAGCTATCCGCAGCCAGTTTGAAGACATGACTCAGAATGTTTCTGACGAGGAATTTGCAAAGGTCATCGAATATATGGTCAAGAGCTACACTGAGGCAAAGGAGAAAAACGGTCCGTGGCTCAACGCCATCACCGGTTGGTGCTCTGACGGCATTGATACATTCAACGGTAATATCGAAAGTATCAACTCAATCAAACCCGCCGACATCAAGGCATTTATGAGTGATATGCTCAAGCAGAAGAACTACCGTACAATAGTGCTTGATCCCGCTGAATAATTCCACCCTAACACGATTTTAATACAAGGCTGCGCCAGAATCTAAGGATTTTGGCGCAGCCTCTTTTTTCATTTAATCTTTATTTTGAAATTAATTCTCCGCTGTTTAATCTGAATTGGTTAACTTTGTGAACAGAATAATAACCAATACAGATACCACTTATGTCTAAACCATCATTCGGTAAATTTTTCGCTTTACTGTTTGTTGCAATGATGCCTTTTGCACTATCGGCAAAATCGAACGCAATAAATTTCGACAGCGAAAAACTCTACAAAATCGTTATGCAGAGAAACCAGCAGTGTTGCATCGAGCAAGTTGGCTCAACGGTCAAGCTGGTTACAGATTCGCCCCTCAGCCCGGCGCAATTGTGGCATATCACCCAACTATCGGGCAGCTGGCGTTTCATCAATGCTGAAAGCGGAATGGCTATCAGAGTTGACGGAAAGAGTGTGACCCTCGGAGTTGACAATGGCTCTGATGAGGCGCAATTGTGGAAAGTCCAGCCTGTTTTCCCTGAATCTTTCCTGATAACTTCAACAAACTATTCCGGAATGTCTATAGCCGTGGAGCAGTTTGGCTCCTTCACTCTTATTCCCTTGAAAGAGGCTATGATTGACCCGGCGGCAAAGTATGTCTTCGTTCCGGTGGCAGGCAACAACGCTCATGAGGCAACAACGCTCGAACGCAGTAAAAACTATTGGGAAAACGAGAAGATTTTCCAGGAAAACAAAGAGCCCGGCATCGCTACTATGATGCCTTATGCAAGCGAAGCCGCTATGAAGGCAGACAAGGAGTATTATGCTACCCCTTGGACCGTTCCTGTCAACGATAAGTATATGACTCTTAACGGCACATGGCGCTTCAATCTCGTGCCTGACCCCTCAAAGCGTCCTCTTGACTTCTTTGAAAAAGGTTATGACACATCGTCATGGGATACTATCCCCGTGCCCTCCAATTGGGAAATGCTCGGCTATGATAAGCCTATCTATGCTAATGTGGAATATCCGCACAGTAATACTCCTCCCTATATCAATGCCCGCAAGGGATTCAACGATGAAGGCAAGAACTACGGTATCAACCCGGTGGGTTCATACGTCCGCGACTTCACCCTGCCTGAAAACTGGGACGGCAACCGCACATTCATCCACTTCGGAGGCATCTACTCGGCTGCTTTCATCTGGGTGAACGGCAAATATGTTGGCTACACCCAAGGCGCTAACAATGTCAGCGAGTTTGACCTCACCAAATACCTGAAACCGGGCGACAATTCAATAGCCGTCCAGGTGTTCCGCTGGAGCGATGGCTCTTATCTTGAGTGTCAGGATATGTTCCGCATGAGCGGTATTTTCAGAGATGTATATCTATATAATGTGCCCAAGGTATCCGTACGTGACCACCGCATCACTTCCTCACTCTCTCCCGACTATAAGGATGCGAAAATGACTGTGGAGCTTGATATAGACAATCGCGACGGTATTAAAGGTTCACGAGAATTTGAAATCAAAGTCACAGATCCTGCGGGAAAGGTCGTTGCCACCAAAACTCTTCAACATAACCTGTCAAACAATGCTCCGGTCGTGGCAGAATTTGATATGCCGGGCGTTGAACTCTGGACCGCCGAAACACCTAACCTCTACACAGTAGATGTGGTTCAGCGCATCCCCGGCAAGGAGGATGAAATGGCATTTTCCACCAAACACGGTTTCCGCGATATCAAGATTAAGAATAACCTCCTGTATGTCAACGGCAAGCGCGTATTCCTCAAGGGTGTAAACCGCCATGACAGCGATCCTCTATATGGTAGAGCGGTGCGCACCGAATCTATGCTCCGAGATGTCACCCTGATGAAGCAGAACAATATCAATACTATCCGCACGAGCCATTATCCAAATAATGCACGGATGTATGCGATGTTTGACCACTACGGTCTCTACACAATCGATGAGGCTGACCTCGAAGACCATGCAAACCAGAGTATTTCCGACAAGCCGTCATGGATTCCGGCGTTTGTAGATCGCATTGACCGTATGGTGCTCCGCGACCGCAATCATCCTTCCGTAATCATGTGGTCGCTCGGCAACGAAGCCGGAAACGGTGAGAATTTCGCCGCCTGCTATGCTGCTGCCAAGAAACTTGACAACCGTCCCGTGCACTATGAGGGCACACGCATTGACAAACCCTACGGCGGAAGCCGCTTCTCGGATTTCTACTCCAAGATGTATCCCGGCATGAAATGGATGGAAACATACACCAGCGGTCTTGACAAACCTATGATTCTTTGTGAATATGCTCATGCCATGGGCAACGCTATCGGCAACCTCAAGGAATATTGGGATGTTATCGAAAACTCTGACGGTACCATCGGTGCCTGCATCTGGGACTGGGTTGACCAGGCTATCTATGACCCGCAGGAGATTAAAGAGGGCGTTTATCGCCTTCACACGGGATATGACTATCCCGGTCCTCACCAGGGTAATTTCTGCTCAAACGGTATTATTCCGGCAACACGCCACGAGAGCGCCAAGCTCATGGAGGTGCGCGCCGCCCACCAGTTCATCAAGTTCCGCCTCAATGCCTATAAAGGTAAGAATGCGA
>CAMWYV010000102.1 GCA_947178565.1 uncultured Porphyromonadaceae bacterium
TCCGTGGTCAAGGTGGATATCACTTCTGCCGCAGGCATTCTGTCCGGACCGCCTATTCCAAGTGAAATAATGTCAAGTCCCTTGGCGTTCATTTCTGCAACCTCGCGAAGTTTACGCGAAAAATAATATTCTTTGACAGATGCGACTCTGTCTGCCGGTTTGATTTTAGAGTCAGATTTCATTTTTACATTCTTTATATTCTCCAAGTACCTTGAAGTCATTTAAAAGGGGGCGTACCGCATCGAGTGCCTGGCGATAGCGTACAAATGAGTCAAAGGTTATATCAACGTAAAATCTGTATTCCCACTCCCTGCCTATTATTGGCATAGATTGAATTTTAGAAAGATTCATATCATAGAAGGTGAAGATAGTCAGTATTTTAGACAAAGCACCCTGAGTATGCGGTAGGGTGAAGACTATTGAAGCCTTGTTAAGTTCTTCATCTTTTGGTTTCAGTTCCTGTGCAACGAGAGGATCGGCAAGTATCAGGAATCTGGTGAAATTCCGTTTGTTGGTCTCGATTCCTTTTTCAAGAATCTCAAGCCCGTAAAGATTAGCAGCAAATTCGCCGCACACAGCTGCATGACCTGATAATTTGTTTTCCGCAATATCTTTAGCGCTACCGGCGGTATCTGTCTTTTCTACAATTCTTAGATTTGGATGACGGCGAAGGAATTGTTCACATTGCATAAGTGCCATAGGATGAGAATTTACCTCAGATAAATCATCGAGTTTCTGATTTTGGAGTGCCGCGAGCACATGGGAAATTCTCATTTTATATTCGCCGATAATGGTGAGGTTGCTCTTCCGCAGAAGTTCATGGTTTTGGAGAAGAGCCCCGGCTATAGTATTCTCAATCGCGAGTATGCCGAGAAGTGAGGCATCCGTATCAAGGGTGTCAAACATGGAGTTGAATGTGTCGCAGGGCACGGTATCTATTTCCACTGGATGGAAATACGCTCTTGCTGCCGCATCATGGTAGCAGCCGGCAACTCCTTGTATGGTAACTTTTCTTTTCATATCAGTTGTGTCACATAAAAAATCCCGTCGTCAGTGAAAGGCGCCGGGATTTTATAATGTTTTGAATAATGATTTATCGTTTTAGTGATTCAGGCACATAAAATCCCGTTTTTATTTTTGACAAAATAAAAATATGAGTAATAATATGTGCTAAATCGTGTCATTTTGAAATCTTTGATTGCAAATGTAGTGAATTATTTCTGATTGCAAGCAAAAAGAGCTGGAAAATTAAAAAAGTATAGTAATTTATACGGAAAAGTTACTTTTTCAATATAATCTCAACCGCTTCTTCCGGAGTAACCAGAGATTGTGTGCCTTCTGTCATATCTTTGAGAGTCAGTTTTCCTTGCACCATCTCCTCTTCTCCAACCAGTGCGACAAACGGGATAGCGCGTGAATTGGCATAAGTCATCTGCTTCTTCATTTTTGTAGCATCTGGATATATTTCACATGGAATACCTGCGGCTCTCAATACTTTCAGCATTTTCATAGCAGCTAAAGCTTCTTCTTCACCAAAGTTTTAGAACATGACTGACGGTGCGCACGTGACAGTATCTGGGAAGAGCTTCAAGGCTGTGAGAACATCATATATACGGTCGGCACCGAAAGATATTCCTACACCGCTGAGTCCCGGCATGCCGAATACTCCCGTGAGATTATCATATCTTCCGCCTCCGGAAATACTGCCGATTTCCACATCAATAGCCTTGACCTCTATAATAGTGCCTGTGTAGTAATTGAGTCCTCTGGCAAGTGAAACATCAAGGTCGATCTCAGCCGAGGTGCCAAGTTTCGCGGTTGCTGATAGCAACGTTTCAAGTTCTGCAACACCGAGCAAACCTGTTTCGCTGTCGGCAAGAATGATTTTCAGTTGCTCAAGTCTTTCATCAGGCGTTCCACTGATCCTTAAAACAGGTACAAGTTTTTCAATGGCTTCGTGTGAAAGTCCTCTTTCATCAAGCTCTGTCTTGACATTATCAATGCCTATCTTGTCTATCTTGTCAATTGCCACAGTAATGTCTGTGAGGCGATCAGGTGCACCGATTATCTCGGCAATTCCTGCAAGAACTTTTCTGTTATTGAGTTTGATTATTACTCTGATACCAAGTTTATTGAATACAGAGTCGATCATCTGCACGAGTTCGATCTCATTGATGAGTGAGTCAGTGCCAACAATATCCGCGTCACACTGATAGAATTCTCTGTATCTGCCTTTTTGAGGACGGTCAGCTCTCCATACCGGTTGAATCTGGTAGCGTTTGAAGGGGAGGATAAGTTCATTGCGGTGCTGCACCACGAATCGGGCAAACGGTACGGTAAGATCGTAGCGTAATCCTTTTTCACTAACCTTGGATGTGAGTCTGGCAGAATCAGCGGCTGTGAAATTTTCTCCTTCAATCTCTCTCAGCCATTCTCCTGAATTGAGAATCTTAAACAGGAGTTTGTCACCTTCTTCGCCATACTTGCCCATCAGGGTTGACAGATTTTCAATAGAAGGTGTTTCAATAGGTGAGAATCCGTAAAGATTGAATACTTCGCGTATGGTGGAAAATATATAGTTTCGACGTGCTGTTTCAACCGGTCCGAAATCACGGGTGCCTTTTGGAATAGAGGGTTTCTGTGCCATTTGAGTTATTTGGTTAGAGCCTCAATAGCTTTGGTTAGACTTTCAATTTTTGCCTGTGAGTCTGAGAGCTTTTTGCGTTCTGCTTCAACAACCTGTTCAGGTGCATTTGCCACGAATCTTTCGTTTGACAGTTTTTTCTGAACCGATGCCATGAACCCTTTAGCATAATCAAGATCTTTGGTGAGGCGTTCAATTTCTGCAGCGGTATCAATATTTCCAGACAGAGGAACATTGATTTCAACGCTACCGGCAATAAATGATGCGCTTGCAGCATCTTTTTCCTGATTATGGAGAATTTCGGCAATATTGGCAAGTTTCGTGATTATTGCATTCTCGCGAGAATCCCAGTTCCCGATAATATTGACTGTTATCTGTTCTTTGTTTGCAATATTCTTTTCAGCGCGGATGTTTCTCAGACCGTTTACCACCTCCTGTGCATGAGCCATAACTTTGATGATGTCGTTGTCAAATTCTTTTGACATGGGACACTGTGCATACATTATTGACTCACCGTCACGGCGCTCTTCAAGGTGCTGCCAGAGTTCTTCGGTGATGAACGGCATGAATGGATGAAGGAGACGCAAAAGAGAATCAAAGAATCCGAGAGTGACTTTATATGTGGGTTCGTCAACAGGGCTTCCGTATGCGGGTTTTGCCATTTCAAGATACCATGAAGAGAAGTCATCCCAGAAAAGGCTGTAAATCACTTTTAGTGCTTCGCTGATTCTGAATTTTGAGAAAAGGTCATTGATTTCTTCGATTGATTGTGAGAGTTTGGCCTTGAACCATTTTGCGGCAAGTTCGGCAGATTCCGGGGTCGGGGTGGTTGCGTTTACTTCCCAACCTTTGACAAGGCGGAATGCATTCCATATTTTGTTACAGAAATTTCTGCCGGTTTCGCAAAGTTTTGTGTCAAAGAGGATGTCATTGCCAGCCGGGGCGCAGAGCATTAATCCTACTCTCACTCCGTCAGCACCGTATTGATCTATCAATTCAAGCGGATCGGGAGAATTGCCAAGTTGTTTGGACATTTTTCTACCGATTTCATCACGGACGATACCAGTGAAATACACATTATTAAAAGGTTGTTTTCCGGCGAAGTGATAGCCTGCCATAATCATTCTTGCCACCCAGAAGAAAATGATATCCGGTCCGGTTACAAGATCGGCAGTGGGGTAGTAGTATCGCATCTCTTCGTTGTCAGGATCAAGAATACCGTTGAACAGGGAGATAGGCCATAGCCATGAGGAGAACCATGTGTCAAGAGTGTCTTCATCTTGTCTCAGATCATCTGCGGTGAGTGTGCTGTTGATTTTTTTTGCTTTTTCAAGTGCCTCTTCCGTAGTTTCCGCTACGACTATTTCACCGTTTGGCAGATAATATGCGGGAATACGATGTCCCCACCATAGCTGACGTGAGATACACCAGTCGCGAATCTCCGTCATCCAGTGCCGGTAGGTATTTATATATTTTTCAGGAATGAATCTGATTGTGCCGTTTTCAACACCCTCTAAAGCGGGTTTTGCAAGCGATTCCATTTTAAGGAACCACTGGTCACTGAGGCGAGGTTCTGTAACTGTATCTGAATTTCTCTCCGAATATCCAACCTTGTTCTCGTAATTTTCAATCTTTGCAATCAATCCGGCAGCTTCCAGATCTTTGGCAATCTGTTCTCGTACAGCGAATCTATCCATTCCCACATACATACCTGCCGCTTCAGATACAGTTGCATCATCATTGAAAATGTCAATAGATTCAAGGTTATGCTTTTGACCGAGCATATAGTCATTGGCATCATGCGCAGGAGTGACTTTGAGGCATCCTGTTCCAAACTCAATATCAACATACTCATCCTCAATGACCGGAATCTCTCTGCCGACAATAGGCACAATCACTCTTTTACCTTTGAGATGAGCGTTTTTTGGATCGTTCGGGTTGATACACATGGCTGTATCACCCATAATGGTTTCCGGACGAGTAGTGGCAACGATGGCATACTCATCTTCGCCGACTATCTTATATTTGAGATGGTAGAGCTTACTGTGCTCTTCTTTATAGATTACTTCGGCATCGCTTAGAGCTGTCTTTGCTTTAGGATCCCAGTTTACCATTCTTTTTCCACGGTAAATAAGTCCCTGATTATATAGCTCTACAAATACCCTTAGCACACTTTTGCTTCTTATGTCATCCATGGTAAATGCTGTGCGGCTCCAGTCGCATGATGCACCGAGACGGCGGAGCTGCTTGAGAATGATGCCACCGTATGTGTTGGTCCAGTCCCAGGCATGTTCAAGAAACTGTTCTCTGGTGAGAGAACTTTTCTTGATGCCTTCTTTAGCGAGCTTTGCCACAACTTTTGCTTCAGTGGCGATACTCGCATGGTCTGTTCCTGGAACCCATAGAGCGTTCTTGCCGGTCATTCTAGCGCGGCGGGTGAGAATATCCTGAATGGTATTGTTGAGCATATGACCCATGTGCAACACACCGGTGACATTTGGCGGAGGGATTACAATAACGAAAGGTTCGCGTGCATCGGGACTGCTCTTGAAAAGTCCCTTTTCCATCCAATAGTCATACCATTTGCCCTCTACATCTGCTGGGGAGTATTTTGTAGGTAGTTCGCTCATAGCTTTAATAACCGTTTTGATTCGTTTAATTAATTGAAGTGCAAAATTAGTAAAAAATTGGTGTACCTTATATTATAAGGTGTAAATCTTATATTAAGTCCTGTAATAGAAGATGG
>CAMWYV010000103.1 GCA_947178565.1 uncultured Porphyromonadaceae bacterium
GAAGTAGGTTACATGTATGGAATGTATAAGAAACTTTGCAACCAGTGTGATGGCTCCATGACCGGCAAGGGTCTTGATTTCGGCGGTTCAAGAATCCGTCCCGAGGCTACCGGCTTCGGCGCTCTCTATTTCGTTCAGAGCATGCTTGCCGAGAAAAAGGAGGATATCAAGGGCAAGACTGTCGCTGTTTCCGGCTTCGGCAATGTTGCGTGGGGTGCAACTCTCAAGGCAAACGAGCTCGGCGCGAAGGTGGTTACTATCTCAGGTCCCGACGGATATATCTATGATCCCGAAGGTGTCAGCGGTGATAAGATCGATTATATGCTCTATCTCCGTGCTACCGGTGAGGATATCGTCGCTCCGTATGCGGAAAAATATCCGGAAGCTACTTTCTTCCCCGGCAAGAAGCCTTGGGAGCAGAAAGTAGATATCGCTCTGCCTTGCGCTACCCAGAATGAGCTTGACGGCGATGATGCCAAAAAACTCGTTGAGAATGGAGTGCTCATGGTTGCCGAGGTTTCAAACATGGGTTGTACCCCTGAAGCTATCGATACATTTATCAATAACCGTGTGACCTACGCTCCCGGCAAGGCTGTTAACGCCGGCGGTGTAGCAACTTCCGGTCTCGAGATGAGCCAGAATGCCATGCACCTTCAGTGGAGCGCTGAAGAAGTTGATGAAAAACTCCACACTATTATGCGCGATATTCACGGTCAGTGCGTGAAATATGGCACAGAGCCTGACGGCTATCTCAACTACATGAAAGGCGCCAATATCGCCGGCTTCATGAAGGTTGCAGGAGCAATGATGGGTCAGGGCGTGATTTAAAAGAGTGATTATCATGTAATTATACGAGTGTGTCGCATGGTTGCGGCACACTTTTTTTTTGACTAACTTTGCCGCAAAATATCGAATATGGTTCAGATAGGAAAAAGAAATAAGCTCAAAGTGAGCCGTCTGGTGGACTTCGGTGCATATCTTGAAGCTGATTACGGCAAAGAAATTCTGCTTCCCAAGCGGTATATAACCGAACCTATTTCTCCCGGTGATGAAGTGGATGTGGTGGTATATACCGACAGTGAGGACAGACCGGTAGCGAGTACGGAGGTGCCCCGTGCATATGTCGATGAGTTCGCTTTTCTGGATGTTGTGGCGGTAACCAAAGTCGGTGCGTTTCTGGACTGGGGTCTGCCGAAAGATTTGCTTGTTCCGTTCAGCGAGCAGCGCGCACGAATGAATGAAGGGGGGCGTTATCTTGTATATTTATACCTTGATCATTCGAGTGGCAGAGTAGCCGCTTCAGCTAAGATCGAGAAGTTTATCGGTAATGTTTTCCCTGACTATGCCAAAGGTCAGAAAGTGAGCGCTCTGGTGTTTGATAAGAATGATGCAGGATTCAGATGCATTGTTGATAACAGACATTTCGGCATATTATATGAAAATGAGGTGTTTGCCGATTTGAAAGCCGGTGATAGGGTTGAAGCCTATGTGAAGCAGGTGAGACCGGACGGCAAGATAGATCTTATGCTTGGCGGTCGCGCAGATGTCCGCACAAACCTACTTGCCGATAGAATCCTCAGCGCTATCAAAGCCAATGGCGGGAAACTGTCTGTGAGCGACAAAAGTTCGCCCGAAGAAATCAAGCAGGCATTTCAATGCAGCAAAAAGGACTTTAAAAAGGCAGTTGGTCATCTGCTCAAGGATGAGAAAATCACTCTATCCGAGGACAAAAGGGTAGTTTTTGCACGTAAATAGCCTGAATGTGAATTTTTTTTACGACCTTTGCAAAAATATGAGTTTGTTTTATACTGATAGTATCAAGCAGTTGTCACTATTTCATGGAATTTACAGCCAGTCAGATTGCATCCATAGCCAACGGTGTCGTTGATGGTAATGGTGATGTGAAAATCAGCACATTCGCAAAGATTGAGGAAGGTAAGCCCGGAGCTATATCTTTTCTCTCAAATCCCAAATATACGGAATTCATATACACGACCGGTAGCTCGGCGGTTCTTGTAAGCAAGGATTTTACACCCGAAAAACCGGTGACGGCAACTCTTATAAGGGTGGACGACCCGTATGCTACGGTTGCGACATTGCTCACGATGGTGGAGCAGTTGATGAATCCGCCCAAGCGCGGCATTGAGAATCCCTCTTTCATTCATCCGGAAGCAAAAGTGGCTGACGAGGTGTATATCGGAGCATTCGCATATATCGGCAAAGGGGCGGTTGTAGAAAAAGGCGCTCAGGTATATCCGCAGGCATACATCGGTGATGGAGCACATGTAGGTGAGAACAGTATCATATATGCCGGAGCCAAAGTGTATCATGGCTGCAAGATCGGAAAGAACTGCATAATCCACAGCGGTGCCGTTATAGGTGCTGATGGTTTTGGCTTCGCACCTGTTGATGGCGGTTACCGGAAGATTCCCCAGACAGGTATAGTAGTAGTCGAGGATAATGTTGAGATAGGTGCCAATACAACCGTAGATCGTGCTATGATGGGGGCTACCAAAGTAGGGCAGGGAGTGAAACTCGACAATCTTATCCAGATAGCTCATAATTGTGAGGTCGGGGCAAATACCGTTATGGCTGCTCAGGCTGGTGTTGCCGGCTCTACAAAAGTCGGCTCGAACTGTATGATTGGAGGTCAGGTGGGTCTTGCCGGTCATATCCGTATCGGCAACGGAGTGGAGATAGCCGCTCAGAGCGGACTTCATAGAAATGTGCCGGACGGTGAGCGCCTTATCGGTACTCCGGCATTGTCGTTCTCTGAATTTGCGGCGCAGACAATGAATATTCGCCGCATCACGCGAATCAATGATCGTCTGAGTGCCATTGAAAAAGAGATTAAGAAGAATAGAACAAATTGATAGAATATAAAGAAATTAAGATATGAAGCAGTTAACACTAAGCGCTCCGTTTACCGTCAGTGGTAAGGGACTACACACCGGCAAAGAAATTGTAGCGGAATTTCTTCCGGCTCCGGTTAATCACGGATACAAGTTTCAGAGAACAGATCTTGAAGGTGAACCGGTTATAGATGCGCTCGCAGAAAACGTGCAGTCAACTACACGCGGCACTGTTATAGCCAGAGGCGATGTCAGCATAAGCACTATTGAGCACGCTATGGCTGCTCTTTACGCCGCCGGTATCGACAACTGTCTTATCAAGCTGAATGGTCCTGAAATGCCTATTCTTGACGGCAGTGCTAAAGAGTTCTGTGAAAAAATCAATGCTGCCGGAACTGAAGAGCAGAATGCCGACAAGGATTTCTATATCGTTAAGCAGAAAATTGAAGTGCGTGACCCCGAAACAGGCTCATCTATCGTGGTTCTTCCCGATACTGATTTCAGCGTTGACGTGATGATTGACTTTGATTCTCCCGTACTCTCGAATCAGTTTGCATCACTTGAAAAGATTGAGGATTTCGCATCTCAGATTGCTGCGAGCCGCACATTTGTTTTTGTTCGTGAGATAGAGCCCCTGGTTAAGAACAATCTGATCAAAGGCGGTGACCTTGAGAATGCAGTCGTTATTTACGATTCTCCTATGGATCAGTCGGAACTTGACCGTCTTGCAGATCTTATGGGTGTGCAGAGAAAGAATGTTACTGAATTCGGTTTCATTCAGGAAAAACCGCTTGTAGCTGACAATGAGCCCGCGCGTCACAAACTTATGGATGTGATGGGCGCCCTCGCTCTTATCGGTCGTCCACTAAAAGGTAAAGTGCTTGCGACACGCCCCGGTCACTCCATCAATTCAACATTCGCTAAGAAGATCCGCAAGGAAATCAAGCGGCAGGATGTTCAGGCACCTGTCTATGATCCTAACAAGGAGCCCATTATGGATAATAACCGCATCCGTGAGCTTCTTCCCCACAGATATCCCATGCTCCTATTGACAAGGTGATTGAGATAGGTTCCAACTATATTGTCGGTGTGAAAAATATTACCGCTAACGAGCCGTTCTTTCCGGGTCACTTCCCCCAGGAACCAGTGCTGCCCGGTGTGCTTCAGATCGAGGCTATGGCTCAGACAGGCGGACTTCTGGTGCTCAGCACGGTTGATGAACCTGAGCGCTATTCAACATACTTCATGAAGATTGACAATGTGAAATTCCGTCAGAAAGTTGTGCCGGGTGACACTCTTATTTTCCATATCTCATTTATGACCGAGCTCCGCAGAGGTTGTGCAGTGATGAAAGGATACGCTTTTGTCGGTGAGAAAATAGTTTCCGAGTGTGAATTCATGGCGCAGATTATCAAAAACAAATAAAAATCAACTTACCGAATATGAAACAGCCCCTCGCATACATACACCCCGCGGCTAAGATTGCCCCCAGTGTTGTTATTGATCCTTTCGTGACAATTGAGGAAAATGTGGAAATAGGTGAAGGCACCCGTATCGGCAGTAATGTCACTATTATGGCAGGCGCGCGTATTGGTAAAAACTGCACTATCTTTCCCGGAGCTGTAATTTCAGCCGTGCCTCAGGATCTCAAATTCAAGGGAGAGGACACAGTGGCGATTATCGGTGATAATACCGTGCTCCGCGAATGCGTGACTATCAACCGTGGCACAGCCGCGAAAGGTAAGACTGTGGTTGGAAGCAATTGCCTGATCATGGCTTACTGTCATGTGGCTCACGACTGTGTTGTCGGGGATAATGTGATTATGAGTAATGCCACTCAGCTTGCCGGTGAAGTAGTGGTTGACAATCATGCGGTGATTGGCGGTGGCACTCTTGTTCATCAGTTCTGCCATATCGGTCCTCATGTTATGGTGCAGGGCGGTGCGCTCGTCAATAAGGATATTCCTCCTTTTGTAAAAGCGGCTCGTGAACCAATATCTTATGCCGGAGTAAATTCAATCGGTTTGAGAAGACGTGGTTTCTCAAGCGAGACCATACGTGAAATTCAGGAGATTTATCGTTATCTATATCTGAGCGGACTCAATAATTCTGATGCCGTTGAGCGCATTGAGGCAGAACTTCCCGCGACCAAAGAGCGTGACGAAATTATCCTCTTTGTGAGAAATGCCAAGCGCGGCATCATTAAGGGTTATGTGTAATTATCACTTAATCACGGTGATATAATTAACTTGAAAAAATATAACGAAAAAGTTTGGCTGTTTCATAAAAACATAATAACTTTGCACTCGTTATCGGAAAGATGACACCAAAATTGCCTTGTGGTGTAATGGTAGCACGTCGGATTCTGGTTCCGCCTGTGAGAGTTCGAATCTTTCCAAGGCAACTTTTAAGAGCGGCTTGATTTTCAAGCCGCTCTTATTTATTTATGTAGTATTAAAG
>CAMWYV010000104.1 GCA_947178565.1 uncultured Porphyromonadaceae bacterium
GTGATTATCTGTGTTAAAAGGTAATTAATGGAGGTTATTTATTAAGAAAATAAAAAATAAAGGGGCAAAGGAGCCGGATTCCCAATCACGCGAAATCATAAAATCATTCGGCTCACATTGCCCCAAATCTGTTGGAGGGAATTTGTGAATTCTCAATTCATAGATAAAATCGCTGCAAAATAAGATTATCGGTATCTTAAATGCAAAATAGCAGAGGACTAAAATAGGTCAAAAATTATAATACCGTGATTACTATACTCCTAAGAGCCGGTTTGATACTATATATTAATGACAGGAGGGTAAATCTGATGTGATATAAAAATGAGGGCATGCCAGAACCAACAATTCTGGTATGCCCTGATACAGTGTTTTAGGTTATGTGATTAAAGCAATTTTACGGAGCGGCTGATGAAGTCAGAAAGTTCAGAACCTTTCAGAAGACCATTAGCAAGGAGAGCAAGGTCAATGGTCTGCTTTATCAAGGGTTCTGCAGATGCGAAAGTTTTAATCTCTTTTTCTGATTCATGACGGTTGTGAGTAACGGTCTCTTCAAGATTCTTGATCTGATTCTGATCATCATCAGTTAGCTTGCCGTCTTTAGCAGCAGAGCGGATAGACGAGATTTTCTCATTGTTTTCATTTATGATTGCATTGAGTGGCACAATCTTAGGCATGAGAGTTTTGTCGGCATCCTCAATGATTTTTTTGATGACTGGCTGCTCGGTATTGACAATCAGGTTGTAGCTGTCCGGTAGTTCGCTATAGAAACTCATGCCGGGTTGCATCGCCGCCATATCCTTCATTCGGCGCATATATTCACTTTGGGTAATCAACACCGGATTAGCTTCGGATGACAGTGCCTCAAACGATACAATAAATTCAGCTTTCTCAATTTTGGGTAACTGACTGCGGAATAGTGAAGAAAGCATCTCGCGCTTATCGCTAGCCATTTCAACAGTCTTTCTGTCTGATGAAGGAATCAGGTTGTCGATAATGTCAGAATCCACTCTAACAAATCTTGATTTTTCAAGTTTTGATTCAAGAAGTCCGATAAAATGAGAGTCAAGCTGACCATCCATCAGTAGAACATCGTAACCACGGTCTGTTGCAGCCTTGATATATGAATACTGTGCAACAGGATCTGTGGTATAGAGATACACAACGTTGCCGTCCTTGTCGGTCTGTGCCGACTCTATGAGGGTGCGGTATTCGTCAAGAGTGAAATATTTATCGTTAGTGTCTTTGAGCAGCACAAATTTCATTGCGGCATCGCAGAATTTTTCATCAGTGAGCATACCATACTCAATGAATATTCGGATGTCGTCCCACTTTTTCTCAAAGTCTTCTCGGTCGGTTTTGAAAATTTCTTCAAGTCGTGAAGCTACTTTCTTTGTTATGTAGCCGGATATTTTCTTCACAGCAGTATCGCTCTGCAGATATGAGCGGGATACATTGAGCGGAATGTCTGGTGAGTCAATAACGCCCTGAAGCAGCATCATGAACTCAGGGACAACACCTTCAACAGAGTCGGTGACATACACCTGATTGCAATAGAGCTGAATCCTATTCTTGGTTACTTCGAAATTATTCTTGATTTTGGGGAAGAAAAGGATGCCAGTGAGATTGAAAGGATAGTCAACATTGAGGTGAATCCAGAAGAGCGGATCCTCCTGACCTGGATATAGCTCATGGTAGAAGTTGCGGTAATCTTCGTCTGTGAGTTCAGTGGGCTTTTTAGTCCATGTCGGCTCTGTATTGTTTATAACCTTAGGTTTGTCTGTATCAACCATTTTGCCGTCTTTCCATTCCTGCTCAAAACCGCTTACTACGGGAACAGGCAGGAAGCGACAATATTTTTTGAGCAATGAGTCAATTTCATTCTGTTGAAGGAACTTCTTGCTCTCATCATCAATATATAGAATGATGTCTGTGCCTCTCTCAGCTTTTTCCACGGGCTCCATAGAGTATTCCGGAGAGCCATCGCATTCCCATCTTACCGCTTCCGCTCCTTCTTTATAAGACAATGAGCGAATTTCCACTTTCTTGGCAACCATGAATGCAGAGTAAAAACCGAGTCCGAAATGACCGATTATGGCATTTGCGTTGTCTTTGTATTTAGCAAGGAATTCTTCTGCGCCTGAGAATGCTATCTGGTTGATATATTTGTCAATATCCTCAGCGGTCATACCGATGCCGTGATCGCTCACGGTCAATGTACCAGCCTCCGGATCAACTGTGACTTTCACATTCATTTCACCGAGTTTACCTTTGTATTCTCCGAAAGATGAGAGGGTTTTAAGCTTCTGAGTTGCATCAATAGCGTTGCTGACAAGCTCGCGAAGGAATATTTCCTGATCGCTGTAGAGAAATTTTTTGATAACGGGGAAAATATTTTCAGTCGTTACCCCGATAGAACCTTTTTTTGTACTCATATTGTTAAATGTATTTTTTATATATAACAATCAAGCAAAGAAAATGCCACATCTGAAATGTGACATTTTTTATAGTTGTTGATTGTTTATAGGTGACAGGATGTCAGTTTTGTCATTCTTTATTCTTAATATGGGTGATGATTTTCTTTTCTTCCGGATCATAATCTACCTCAATGGCATCGCCGGTCTTGAGGTCACCGGAGATAATGAATTCAGCAAGTTCATCTTCAAGATATTTCTGAATGGCTCTCTTGAGGGGACGGGCTCCGAACTGGACGTCATAACCGCGTTCTGCAATAAAGTCTTTTGCAGCATCGCTGATTGTGAGTGTGTAGCCTAAGGAATCAATGCGTTTGTAGAATCCGGCAAGTTCAATGTCGATGATCTTGAAAATAGCGTCTTTTTCAAGTTGGTCAAACATTACAATGTCATCGATTCGGTTAAGAAATTCCGGTGAAAAGGCTTTGTTCAGCGCTTTCTGTAGTAAACCGTGTGTGAATTCCTTGTCAACGGTGCGTGTGGTGAATCCAACACCCGAGCCAAAGTCTTTTAGCTGGCGTGTGCCAATATTCGATGTCATTATAATAATGGTGTTCTTGAAATCGACTTTTCTGCCGAGGCTGTCGGTAAGTCTTCCTTCATCCATTACCTGCAACAGGAGGTTGAACACATCGGGATGTGCTTTCTCAATCTCATCAAGCAGTACAACCGAGTAGGGGCGGCGACGCACCTTCTCTGTCAGCTGACCACCTTCCTCGTATCCGACATATCCTGGAGGTGCGCCTACAAGCCGGCTCACGGTGAATTTTTCCATATACTCGCTCATATCTACTCGTATAAGGGTGTCTGCGGAGTCAAAGAGGTATTCGGCGAGTTTTTTTGCAAGGTGGGTCTTGCCTACACCGGTTGGTCCGAGGAACATGAATGTGCCTATCGGCTTATTTGGGTCTTTGAGCCCGATTCGGTTTCGTTGAATAGCCTTGACGATTTTTTCAATTGCGTTGTCCTGACCGATAATACTGTTCTTGAGTGTAGGGGTCATCTCTTTCAGTCTTTTGCCTTCGGCTTCTGCTATACGCTGAACAGGTACGCCGGTCATCATAGCCACTACCTCAGCGACTTTCTCTTCGTCAACAGTGACACGATTGGCGGAAAGTTGTTCCTCCCAGTTTTTCTTTGCCTCATCGAGATCGCGACGAAGCTGCTGCTCCTTGTCGCGATATGCAGCTGCGCTTTCAAAATTCTGTGCTTGCGCCGCCTGCAGTTTGCTCTGCCCGGTTTCCTCAATCTCTTTTTCAAGGTTTTCGATCTCTTTAGGCACGGAGATATTGGAGATATGAGCGCGTGAACCAGCCTCGTCAAGCGCATCGATCGCCTTGTCGGGGAAGTTGCGGTCGGTCATGTATCTTTCAGTGAGATTCACGCAAGCTTTGAGGGCATCCTCTGTATAATTTACATTGTGATGGCTCTCATACTTCTCCTTTATATTGTGGAGTATGCTAAGTGTTTCTTCCGGTGTGGTCTGCTCAACCATGACTTTCTGGAAGCGGCGTTCCAGTGCTCCGTCTTTCTCGATATTTTTACGGTATTCATCAAGGGTTGTAGCTCCGATGCATTGAATTTCTCCTCTGGCGAGAGCCGGTTTGAGCATATTAGCCGCATCCATGGAGCCTGCACTGTTTCCAGCCCCGACAATGGTATGCAACTCGTCAATGAAGAGAATCACATCTTTGTTTTTCGAGAGTTCGGTTAGTATCGCTTTGATTCTTTCTTCAAACTGACCGCGATATTTGGTTCCGGCAACAAGAGAAGCCATATCAAGCGACACCACTCTCTTATCGAATAGAACACGAGATACTTTACGCTGCACGATTCTGAGCGCAAGACCTTCAACTATTGCTGATTTACCCACTCCAGGCTCACCTATGAGTACCGGATTGTTCTTTTTCCGGCGGCTCAAAATCTGCGCGAGTCGCTCAATTTCAGTTTCGCGGCCAACAACCGGGTCGAGGCGGTTTTCCTCAGCCGCTTTCGTCATGTCAATGCCAAACTTGTCAAGCACCGGCGTGTCTCCTCCGCGTTTGGCGCCATGAGATGGCGCTGAAGTCTGTTTGGGTTTCTCCGAATCGTAGGGCAGTTCCTCTTCATCTTCGTCGTCATCGCCGAAGGTAGCTCCCATTCTTGGAGAATCAGTAACGTTTGTAAGCAGGCGGAAAAGGCTGTCATATGTCACTCCTGCTTTGGTGAAGTCAGTCATAAACGGCAGATCGATGATTTCGGGGTTATGGAAAAGAGCGAGAAGAAGGTGCTCGGTGTCAACAATCTCACTGCGCAGCATTCTTGCCTCAAGAACGCTCAACTTGATAAGGCGGTTTGAGAGGTCGCTCACTCTCACATTGCCGTCTGTAGATTCAACTCCTTTTTCAAGAGCCGATTCGTAAAGATATTTGTCAAGATGCTGCTGAAGTTCATAGGCTGAAGTGCTGTTAGACGCACGTTCAACCAGCTGAAAGCTCTTGCCTTCGACATTGCTCATCAAGGACATGAGCATATGTTCCGGCTGTATGACATTTCCGTTATGGCGAAGAGCCTGGTGGGTGCTGTCAGCGAGAATCTGCTTGAGTTCCGAAGAAAAATTTGTATCCATCAGTACTTGTGCTGTTGCGTTTATTATATTAAGTAATGTGTATGCCCCGGTGTGGGGAACCTAAACAGATATAGCAATAACTGTGCCAAAGCTGTTGAAAGTATAATATAAAACGTTATAACAACTAAAAAATATTTCTTGCACTTCAAAATTACAACAATTTCTAAAAAAATCCTTACCTTTGTAT
>CAMWYV010000105.1 GCA_947178565.1 uncultured Porphyromonadaceae bacterium
ATCTTCTTCCGTAGAAGGGCAGCTTTGCTTTCAATTCTGTCGAGTCTCTGCTTCAGTGCTTCTGCCATACTAACTCAAATTTCCGCAAAAATAATCATTATATTTTGAATAGTAGCATTTATGCGGAATGTTTTGCATCATTTTGTTCTAAAAAATAACTATAAAATGGGGCTTAGAAGTCTCAATATGCTTTCCACTGCTTTCTGCTTTTTGGGGCGCTTTCTCCAATCGGCTATCTTGATTCTGGTGGCTTGCCTCATATCTTCGGCAAATAGTGACTGCATCCGTTTGTTTACTTCTCTGGAGTAGATGAACATATTCGCCTCAAAATTGTGCTCGAAACTTCGGAAATCCATGTTGGCGCTCCCGATAGAGCTGAAATCATCGTCTATCACCACGCTTTTGCTGTGTAGCATTCCTGCATCATAGAAATAAATTTTCACTCCTGCGCGGAGGCATTCAAAGATGTAGCTGCGCGAGGCATAGTCAAGAATGAGGGAGTCACTTTTGCGAGGAATCATCACTCTCACGTCAACGCGGCTCAATGCCGCAACCTGAAGTGCTTTCAGCAGGCTCTCGGTGGGAAGGAAATATGGTGTCTGTATCAGGATTCTCTTCTTGGCGTTGCCTATAGCCTTGAGCAGAAGATAGGCTATATTGCTCCATTCGCTTGTGGGTCCGCATGAGAGCAGATGCATTCCCGCAGTGCCTTTTGACGGTAATTCCGGGGGAGTGACGGTTTCTTCAATCAACTCTCTTCCCATGAATCTCCAGTCAACAGCGAATGAGAACTGCAGGGCGCCGACCGCCGGTCCGGTGATGCGTAGGTGTGTGTCGCGCCACACCTTGAATTTTTTACCTCCGGAAATATATCTGTCAGCAATATTCATGCCGCCGATGTAGCCGATTTCGCCGTCAATCACCACGAGCTTGCGGTGGTTGCGCCAGTTGATTCTCGTGGCAAAGGGGGGGAAGGCTACTTTGAAGAATGGATATACTTCTATGCCGGCTTCTTTCATGCGCTTGAAAAATTTGTTGCTGACCTTTATACTGCCGATATGATCGTATATAACTCTGACTTTTACTCCATTATGTGCTCTATCAATCAGGGTGTCGCATACTTTGGTGCCTATGATGTCATCCTGAAAAATATAATATTGCAGATTGATGTATTTTTTAGCTGAAGCAAGATCTCGGAGAAGCGCGTCAAATTTTTCTTCGCCACAGTGATAAATTTCTACGGCATTATTGGTGTGGAAGGCGGCTCCGGTGAGCGAACGAGCCAGCATTATCTGCTGCTGGCTTTCGTTGCTGAATCCTTTCAGATCGGGTTCGGTATCGGCAGGTCGTGTGAGTTCGCGCAATCTTCTGCGGTTACGCCGAGAAATCATGTGGGTGTTCTTGATGCTTCTGCCGAAAAAGATGTAAAGTATAATCCCGCCTGCCGGAAATAGTATTAGAACTGTAATCCAGGCAAGAGATTTGACCGGATTGCGGTTTTCGGACAGTATGATGCATATGATACTCAGAATTGTTGCCGAATATCCGATCAGGAGTGTCCAGTACACCAATGGTGTCTTTAGAAATTCTTCAAACGCTTGCATCTTACTGACGAATTGGGGCGCAAATTAGTGAATCTATCGGTATTATGCGAATTATTGCACATTAAATAAATCGGTGTGCAGTGCAGACGTATGGGAGATAAAATGAGACAGCACCGCAATTGCGGTGCTGTCTCTTGATTGTATGGATTGAATTTCGTTTACTCTGAAACAACTTCAAAGGGAATATCGACGCTGACTTCTTTGTGGAGTTTGATAACAGCGTTGTATTTGCCAACTTCCTTAACGGGATCTTTGATGATGATGAGTTTGCGGTCAACATTGTGTCCGAGCTTCTCAAGAGCTTCTGCAATCTGAATGTTGTTAACCGAGCCAAAGATTGTGCCGGTAGAGCTGGTCTTGGCGCCGATAGTGAGACTGATTCCTTCGAGCTGTGCAGCTAGTGCTTCTGCATCGGCTTTGATTTTGGCGAGCTTGTGAGCACGCTGACGCTGGTTCTCGGCGAGCACCTTGAGTGCGCTGGGGGTTGCGATAACAGCTTTTCCCTGAGGGATGAGGTAGTTGCGGCCATAGCCGTTTTTCACTTCCACCACGTCGTCCTTATAGCCGAGGGAGGGTATATCTTCCTTAAGAATGATTTTCATGATTCCTTGGTATTTTAGTGAGTGGTGATTAATTTATTTCATCAGGTCGGTTACATAGGGGAGCAGGGCCAAGTGGCGTGCACGCTTAACTGCCTGAGCAACACGGCGCTGGAATTTCAGCGAGGTTCCGGTGATGCGGCGGGGCAGGATTTTACCCTGCTCATTGAGGAACTTTTTGAGGAATTCGGGATCCTTGTAATCGATATACTTTATGCCGCTGCGTTTGAAACGGCAGTATTTCTTTTTCTTAACGTCTACCGACAGGGGAGTGAGGTAGCGGATTTCAGACTGAGCTTGTGCCATGATTAGTTCTCCTTAGTTGCGGTTTCTACTTCTTCTTTAGTCACTGGTGCGGCAGTTTTTCCTGAACGGATGCTGCGGCGCTTTTCTGCATACTGAGCAGCGTACTTGTCAAGACGGAAGGTGAGGAAACGGATAACGCGCTCGTCGCGGCGGTATGCGGTTTCGAGTTTCTTGACGAGTGAGGGCTCTCCTTCAAATTCAATGAGAGCGTAGAATCCGGTCGACTTTTTGTCGATGGGATAGGCGAGCTTGCGCAGACCCCAAAGCTCCTGGTTTACAATTGTGGCACCGTTGTCAGTGATCACAGTCGCAAACTTTTCTACCGCTTCCTTCATCTGGGCGTCAGACAAAACGGGAGTTAAAATGAAAACGGTTTCGTACTTCATGTTACTGTTGATATAATTGATTTTTACTATGCTTCGGAATGAATTTCTCAAAGCAGGGGCAAAATTACGGATTTTTGATTAGAAATCATAGTCTCCGTTGATTTTTTTGCAGAATTAGTTGGCGTTGATGATCCTGAGGGGGAGAGCGAGGCGTTTCTCGCTCTTGCAGCAGCGTGCAAACTGGCGCAATATCACCAGTGTAGTTTCCTTTGGTCGCGGATCGCGGACGGTTTCGTTTTGTTTTTCGCGTTTCATCAGTGTCAAAACGGATAAGCGCGCGGATTTATTATATTACAAGGTGAGTTTTTTTGCCTCGCTCACAGCAGTTACGGGTGCGGCATTCCTGATAAGTACGGTGCCGTCGGAGTCAATAAGGTAGATAGTAGGAAAAGAGCGGATACTGTAGAGTTCCTCTTCGATGATCTGCCCTTCGGGACTTATTCCGTCAATCCATCCGTCGGGTATTTTTTTTGCTCCGTTGGCAAACAGCTCTTCATCACCCTCCGGATACACCGCTATTATATTAAGGTGTCCTGACTCTACAGCTTTGGTCAGTTCCATGTCTTGTTTTAATTCGTTCACCAGAACGGTGCAGTCATGGCATTCAGGGTCATAGAAAATCAATAGGGTGCCTTTTGCTTCCCTGCATTTGCCAAGGAGTGAAACGGTATCTCCGTTACGTGTCTTTATCTCAAAATCTGTGGCGATGGTGCCGGGGCGGTTCTTGTTTATATCTTCCAGTTGTATTCTGTATCGTACCCTTAGTGCAGGGTCAATGAAGCCGCTCCCGGTGATGGCGAGCAGGAAATAGCGGTAGGCTTCCTCGTTTGCGACCGGTGATTCCGGCTCATATAGGTAGGTGTCGGCAGTCTCGGCGAGAAGGTTGTATGCGTCTCTGAGCACCTGTGCGCGCTCCAATAGCCGGCTTGCCGCTCCGGGAAGCACTTTATGCATATCGGTATGCGGAAAAAGACTCGCATAATAGGCGAAATTCTGCTCCATGAAGGCTGCGTTAGTACTCATGGTGGTGTCTGCGAAGTCCATGTTATCCCAGAAATGCTCAATCAGGTATGCCGTCCTTTCTGGTGTGGCAGTGAGAGAATCGGGAATCTGCGGTGGTTGCAGTTCCTGACTGTTGGCTCCAGAAGCAGCAGCAAGCGCTGTGATGAGTATGGAGAGAAATCTCCGCATATATTTATTGACCGATGATTCTGGCTATATATTTGCCAAGAATGTCGAATTCAAGATTCACAATATTGCCGGGGGCGATTCTGCAGAAATTGGTGTGTTCGAAAGTGTAGGGTATGATGGCGACGCGGAAGCAGCCCGGTTCACTGTCGCAGACTGTCAGGCTGACTCCGTTTACGGTGACGCTACCCTTTTCTACTGTCACATATCCTTTTTTCTTCAACTTCGGGTCTTCGTTATACCTGAACTTGAAATATTTGCTCCCATCTGCTTCTTCAACGCTTTCGCACACGGCTGTGGTGTCCACATGCCCCTGAACGATATGCCCGTCAAGTCTGCCGTCCATTTTCATGCTTCTCTCCAGATTCACTAGGTCACCTTCTTTCAGGCTGCCGAGGTTGGAGCGGTTGAGTGTTTCTGCAATCGCGGTGACGGTATAAGTGTTGTCATCGTGAAGTTCTACCACGGTGAGGCACACTCCGTTGTGAGCCACACTCTGGTCTATTGTCAGCTCATCTGCGAATGTGCATTTTATTCTAAGGTTGAGGTTGCCACCAACCCGGGTGGCGCCAACTACTGTTGCTGCCTCTTCTACTATTCCTGAAAACATATTGCAAAGATAATGTAAAATTTCATTTCCGAAAAAGAGTCTTTAATGTTTGCATTATATAGGTAATATTGTAATTTTGCAAAGTAAACAAATTCTTGAACTAATATATATGATACCACACATGGAAAATTATATCTCATCTGCCGCGCTTCTCGCGGGGTTGATTGCTATTGATTATATAGGTGTACTTATGGCAATTCTTGCCGATTTGCGTAGCGGAATCGCAAAGGCTAAGCGAACCGGCGAAAAACTCTGCTCTCGCGGATATCGTTCCACGGTAGATAAAGCCGGCAGGTACTATCTCACTCTTTTCGCAATGACAGCGATTGATATTATGATTGTGGCTGCTGCAGTCTTCCTCCGGATTTTTTCAGGATGGAACCTGCCCCCTTTTCCTATTTTTACAACGGTAGGCGCGATAGGGCTCGGTATTATCGAATTGAAAAGCATTATGGAAAATACTCGCAGCGGCGATAATTTAAAGGACGCAGCGAAGATCTTGAAAGCTCTGCTGAAAAATCCCGATATTCGCAGAATAGCTGAAGATGCATTAAATAATGC
>CAMWYV010000106.1 GCA_947178565.1 uncultured Porphyromonadaceae bacterium
GAGGTTTACCGCCGTTATCCTGACTTGCAGGAGCAAGCGGACAGCAAGGAATTTTTAGACACGGTGCAGCCGGACGGCGCAGCTTTGAACTTCTTTGAGAGTTACACGCTTGCCGACGGCAGGAACTTGCCTGCTGACAAGGTGCTGGAATATTCAGCAAACGCAGCTATTATGAACGCTTTCCGTGCTTGCTGGGATGCTCATGTGAGCAAACGGCAGCGCAGTGGTAAAAAGGCGCTGGCAGCAAAAGAATTCTGGGTGCGTGCGGCGGGTTCGCTTCCACGACTTGCAGACCGCTGGCCGCACTCATTGCCCGGAAGCGCACGCCGTCTGCAAATGAAAATGGCGGAATATGTGGCGCAAGGTTATGCGTGCTTCATATCCGGCAAGTATCTGAACGGCAACGCGGCGAAAGTTGCTGACGAGAACCGCGAAAGTGTGTTAACCGCACTGTTGGCACACCACAATAACCTCCCTGACACATTGATCGCAGAGGGTTACAACCGCTTTGCCGATGCAAAGGAATGGCCGAAGATCACCGCTAAGACCGTGGGGGTATGGCGTGAAAAGTTAGGCACAGTGATAAGAGCCGGACGCTTAGGAGTTACGAACTTCCGCAACAATGTGACAATGCAGGTGAAGCGCAGCCGACCGAGCACACCGCTGCTGATGTGGTCGCTTGACGGCTGGACTGTTGAGCTGCTCTATCAGACAACCAAGCAGGACAAAAAGGGGCACAATGTGACTACCTACACCAACCGCCTGACTATGGTTGTGGTGCTTGACGTTTTCAACAACTATCCGATAGGTTACGCCGTGGGCACACACGAAAACCCGGCACTGATTAAAGAGGCTTTGAGAGATGCAGCGAAGCACACCGCCGAGCTGACCGGGCAAATGCTTCGCGCCAACCAGATACAGAGCGACCGCTACGCTATCAAAACAATGGCGGATCTTTACGCAATAATGGGCGACAATGTGACACCGGCACAGGCTCACAACGCTAAGGCTAAGCCTGTAGAACCTTACTTTAACTATCTGAATACAAATTATTGCATACGCTGCAATAACTGGTCGGGCTTCGGCATTACGAGCAACCCGAAACGTCAGCCGAACAGCGACGCGCTCAACAGCCTACGTCACCAGTTCCCCGATGAAGCAGGACTCCGCGCACAGATTGACGAAATGATGCGGTTGGAGCGCATGGGCAAATATGAGGCATTTGCGGCTGGACTGGAGAAGCTAAAACCGGAACACCGCCTGCCTATGAGCCGCGAAAGCTACCTGCTTAACTTCGGTGCTTCAACAGGTTTCAAAAATGTGCTGGAGGGTTGCGGACTCCGCCCCACAATTTTAGGCGTTAAGCGTGATTATGATTGCTTTGATCTGAGCTTCCGCGACCACGCCGCAGAGCGCTGGACGGTGCTGTATGACCCGGACGACCTCAGCAGCGTGTTGGCAGTGAATGAGGCCGGCACACGCCGCTATATCATGGAGGAGAAGTATGTGCAGCCTATGGCATTGGCAGACCGGTCGGAGGCCGACACCCGAGAGCTCCAGAGAATACGCGACTATAACAAGGCATTGGAGGCACGTACAGCCGAGCGCATGGGCGCGGCATACCGTCGCACCGAGGAGATAATTGCCGGCACCCCGGTACTTCGCGGAAGCATTGAGGACCGCCTGCTGATTACCGACAGCCGCGGACAGCATAAAGACCGCCGGAGTGAAAAGAGACTGACCGCCGCCGACATTGAAGCGCTTGACGTTGAAGCGGTGGAAGTACCGATTTATCAGCCGGGCGATTGTGACAATGAGACAGTAAATTATAACATATTCTAAAACGTAAAAGGTCATGACAGACAACGAAAAAAAGCAGATAAGCGAACAGCTCCGCGCATACTGTGAGCAAAAAGGGAGCCAGAACAAAGCGGCTGCAAGCCTTAACGGAGTGAGCAGCGCAACCGTCAGCAAAATACTTTCCGGACAGTGGGGAACCATTGCCGACGATATGTGGCGCAGCATAGCCGGACAGATAGGAGCCGGCAAGACAGCCGAGGGGTGGCAACTTGTGCCGACCCGCGCTTACAAGACCATGACGTTCACACTGGAAAGCGCGCAGCGTGAAGCGCTTGTTATGGGCGTTATCGGTGAAGCCGGAAGCGGCAAAACCGAGGCAATTAAAACCTACACCGCCGGAGGACGCAACGTGTACCATTTAGTGTGCTCCGAATACTGGAACCGCCGCACTTTTATGGCTAAGGTGCTCCAGACAATGGGGGTGACATACAGCGGCAGCACTGTTGCCGATATGATGGACACTATTGTTGACACGTTGAAGCGCAAGGAGTCACCGCTTATTGTGCTGGACGAAGCAGACAAGCTGAGCGATCAGGTGCTTTACTTTTTCATAAGCCTGTATAATCAGCTCGAGGGTCATTGTGGCATAATAATGACCGCCACCCGATACCTTAAGGCGAGAATCGAAAAGGGTGTGCGTCTGAACCGCAAGGGCTATGCTGAAATTTTCAGCCGTATAGGTCGCAAGTTCGTTGAACTGCCCCTGCTGAACAGTGAGGACGTGGCGGCTGTGTGCGTGGCTAACGGCATAACAGAGGCTAAGACCATTAACGGCATAGTTGATGAAGCCGATGGCGACCTCAGACGTGTTAAACGCAGCGTATGGGCTAAGGTGAAAGGAGGCGCGAAATGAGGGCAACAATTGACTGGGATTGCGGTAGTTATGTTGTGTTAGTCTTAATGCCGGAATCACGCGCCAATTTGGACGATGTCACATGGCGTGCACTTCTTAGCTTCGGAAAAAATGAGACTTTAGCAAAAAGGTGTGCCAAGGCATTGAGTGCACAAAGGTGGAACGATGCACAGCTTTTTGAGCTTCATAAAAATTACAATGTGAAGCAAGAGGTCACAGACTTTGAATGGGAGTGCTATAACACAGAGCTCGCCACATTTAGCAAAATCGTGTATAAGAAAGAAAACAAGCAATGAAGCCGTACCCTGTAATTTTCAAGTATAGCACACACTTTGACCTGATGCCGGCGTGGGTGCCTCCGGTGCTCCAGAACTGGCTCGAGGAGGGTTGGACGTGTGACATAACAGTTAAGCGCGTAAATGGCTGCTACGGTCGTAAAACCGCCCGCGTGATAATCCAAGCAAGCTCCACCGAGGAACTTGACGCAAAGCGCAGAGCATTTAACGCGATGATCGAGGCGCAGGGATATGGACCCGACGCAAATAAAAAGTAACCTACAATGAGCAGAGCGATAAGCAATAAAAACGTATTGGCAGCACAGTTTGAGACGGCGAACTTCACCGGGCCATATCTGGCGAGCTTCGGCCGTCCCGAACTGCGGGGCGCGTGGATAGTCTGGGGCGGTAGCGGTTCAGGTAAAACTACGTTCACGCTCATGCTCTGCAAGTATCTGGCGGGCTTCCGGCGTGTGGCTTACGACTCACTCGAGCAGGGGTTGAGCCTGTCACTGCAAAAGGCGTGGGAGCGCGTGGCAATGGAGGAAGCAGGCAGCAACATTATTCTGCTGAATAAAGAAGATTTACCGGAATTGCGTGCACGACTTCGGAAGCGTAAAAGCCCCGAAATAATCGTAATTGACAGTGTGCAGTATCTTACAAAATTCTATATGCAGCAGTTTAAGGAGCTCAAAGCTGAATTTCCCAACAAGCTATTTATTTTCATAAGCCAGGTGGATAAAGCAGAGAAAGACCCGGACGGATATGTGGCAAAGAAAATAAGATATGATGCAGACATAAAAATCCGTGTAGAGGGTTACAAAGCCTTTGTAACGACCCGATACGAGGACTCCGAAAAGGGCGAGGGCGGCGCTGACTTCATAATATGGGAAAAGGGCGCAGCCGACTACTGGGCACAACAAATAAAATAACCGAGACTATGGCAAAAAAGGAAAATAAAACAATGGATCAAATTCACCGTGGACTACTTAAGAAGTTCCACACCCTTTGCACGGTTCTGGGGCTTGATGATGATGCGAAGCGCGCGATCCTGACGGGCTGGGGCGTAGAGAGCAGCCGCGATCTGAGCCAACACCAGTTAATAGATATTTGCGCGAAGCTGAG
This sequence comes from uncultured Porphyromonadaceae bacterium, assembly GCA_947178565.1. GTDB lineage: Bacteria > Bacteroidota > Bacteroidia > Bacteroidales > Muribaculaceae > Paramuribaculum. The sequence continues at coordinate 4,114 of CAMWYV010000106.1, forward strand.
CGAACAGGTAGATCACACGCAGGGCACCGCCAGACTGGACAAACTGCGCAAGCAGGTAATTGCTTCAATAGGTCGCTGGCTCCGAGAAACCGGGCAAACCGAAAATATAAGCATAATAAAAGGCATTGCAATGCGCGCCAGCGGTTACAATGACTTCAACAAGATACCAAGGGAGCGACTGCGCAACCTCATAGCGACATTTAACAACAAGGTCAAGGACGCCCGGGTGGTTGATGCGCTCACTGATGCGCTGCTGATGCAGGCCGGAGTCCGGCAGACAAATTTTGACCCAACACTAAATTAACAGATATGAGAGACAAGACAAGAAAGCGACTCAGAAAATGCACTTACCCGCTGCATTGGATATGGTTAGCTTTATCGGTAATAATAGGCTATTCGGGTGCTTTGCTGGTGATGTTAGCTTACACCATGTTAGGCGACTTAAAAGAAGCAAAGCGAGTATTTGGAAGATTATGAGCAAGGAACTTGAAAAGGTTACAGCGATGATCCGGGAGCAAATAGCACACTTGCCCGAAAATACAAGAATCGAATTGCTGGACGCGCTGGCATGTGGGGCAAGTGAGGAAGCCGGACACCTGACGTTTGACTCCCCGGATGCAGTGACTTACGAAGATTAACGCTGGGCGGTGTAAAAGGACAAGACACCGAAACAGTTAAACACAATTTAATAACCGCTTAAACAGTATTAAAAAATGAGCGAACAAGTAACAATGACCGCCGATGAGCGCGCCGAATGGGAAGCGTTTAAGGCAGAAAAAGCGAAAAAAGAAGCTGCGGAACTTCGCAAGCAGCAGCGTGAGACTTACCAAGAGTTAGTCAACGATGAATTGGCGGCAGCCATTCCGGAACTGCGCGCCCTGAGCGAGCAGATTAAAACCACCAAGGACACATTATTCAGCAACTTCCGCGCTGTGCTGGATATGAAAGCCGATGTCGTGGGCTTCAAAGAGGATGGGCAGTATAGCCACACATTCACCAACACTGACAGCAGTCTCCGCCTGACCTTAGGCGTTAACACCGTTGACGGATGGACTGACATGGCGGAAACCGGTATCGCAATGGTGCGCCGCTATCTGGAGAGCTTAGCGACCGATGACAAGAGCAAAGCACTTGTTAAT
>CAMWYV010000107.1 GCA_947178565.1 uncultured Porphyromonadaceae bacterium
TCTGTCCCCAGCAAACAAGAACAAAATATAAGTAATCCAAAGAACTGACAAGTGGGATTCATTGAAATTTGGAGGCTTTTGTACAGCAGTGGAAATTGTCTGCAGAGTGAATTAAAAGCATACAGGATGAAAATTTTGCAAATTATACATTCAATAGGATATTAATATGCATAATATAAAAGAGCCCTGAATATCAATATAAAATCATCTAATGAATAAATATGGAAATAGCTAATCGGGGGATGGGGGGAGAGAGTCGGGGGAGTCGGATAGTCGGTAGTAGGGCGTTGGCAGACATCATACATGATGTCCGTATGGCGAGGGATGGGAAGAGAAAAGCCCCGGGGAGATGGTCTCCTCGGGACTTCACCCATTTATTAACCTAATTATTGGGAATTAAGAGGCTATATAATAGCATCATTTTTTTCAAAAAAGAGGTGATTCACGAGGAATCACCTCCAATTCCAGAGACATCCGTTTCACAACGTCTGCCAGTGTCTATGTACTAATCTTAATTATGCGAATTTAGTTCCAGTTTGCAATCATAGTTGCACCCACATTACCTTCTACGGGCCATCCGGGGTTCTGGACAATCTTTGAGGTAGAAATATCGTTTTTATCTACACTTGCATTCACGAACGCGTCATGACCAATCGGAGAAAGATAATGAGCAGGGGTGAATTTCAGACCATCCCAAACAAGGTTATCAACTTTAGACACCTGGAAAGGACGCACGTAGGGGCTGTTTGCCTCCGGAGACATATTGCCTCGTCCGCTCTCAGGGCTAACAAAAGCAGCAAGGAAAACCTTATCGCCGTTTTCATCCGTATCAGTGAAGCACATATCGCTGTTGGGATCTGAATATACAGTACCCCAATATTTTATACCTTCAATCTGGTAGGGAGTGGTGATCATCTGATCCAGTGCACGCCAACGACGGATATCATTAAGACGTAAGCCTTCTCCAATGAGTTCGTTGCGACGTTCACGACGAACGTTGTAGAGTGTGGGGCTCACCAGTTTATTCGCAGAGTATGCGCCCCAGTCGCCTTCAGCTTCTTTAGTCATTTGAGTTGCAGCGATTGTCTTTGTGTAGTCTTCATCAACCTTCGCACGTTTGCGGAGTGCACGCCAATATGAATCTGCTGTGGCATCTACATTACCATTGTTTGCTTCTACGCAAGCTTCCATATAGTTAAGGAGTGCTTCAGCGGCACGGAAAACAATAGATGCTGTAGTGGTCTGTAGATTCATGTTAGCCTGCTTGAAGTCATAATCCTGACCTTTTTTAACGGCATATCCTGTAGGACATGCGGTAAGATCCTGACGACTAAGCACATTGCTGATGTTATAGTATTTCGGAGTCATACCGTCAGTACCAAGGCTCATGATTGAGTTATCACCTTTTGTAAAGATGACGATACGTGAGTCACGATCCTTAAGTGACGCCGAAACACCGTTGTTTTCCCAATCCGGATCATACCCGGAGGCTGCATCGTAAATAGGAAGACCATTCTTCATAAGGAAGCTGTTAACGAGACCACGGGTCCATCCAGTACCGCCTGCGTTCTGCTGGAACTGGTTCTGGATCTGTGTCACCTGACCTGCCGTCTTATCATAGCTCTTAAAAAGAAGTACCTCACTGTATGCGCTCGGATCCACGCAGCAGAACATATAGTAGTAGGGGTTATCAACCGTGAATCCCTCACCCATACCTTCAATAGTACCGGTATTCTGAACAAGATTGTTTACAAACTTGTCACCGACCACTTTTGCGCTCTTCATAGCCTCATCAAGGAAGTATTTGGATTCAGTAGCGCAGTCAAGGTCAGACGGAACCATAGGAGTACCGCTGAAATATTTCAACCAGGTACCTTCAAAGAGAGCCACACGGCTACGGAATAGGTTCGCACAGTCTTTATTCAGTCCGTTTGCTCCGTATGAAGATGTTTCAGGCAAGAATTCTATAGCCTTGTCCAACTGCTCAAGAATATAACGCGCCACCTTGTTGCGGGGCTGACGGACAGAGGCATCAAGAAGGAGTTCCTTATCCTCAGAGAGAACCCCGTCAATGATAGGATAATCACCAACAGCGCTATAATAGTTCCAATAGGAATAGGCAAGGAAGAAATATGCTTCACCTATAGCCTGTCTTATCTCACTTTCGTTGCCTGAGATATTTCCAGCCTCATACTCCGGAAGAGCAAAAGAGAAGAAATAATTAAGACGACGGATATTAGAGAAATCCCAGTTAGCAACTTCATTGCTTGTTCTCCATTCACCGGGCACCCAACGAACAGATGCCGACAGTTCAACCTGGTTATCAGTACCATTATCGGAACTGAAGGTTCCAAGACGATACGCATAACTGCTATGTGTAGGGAACAGACCGTAGAAATTGATTGTATATGATTTCAGGTTATCTGCAGTGTTAAAGAAGTTTTCTGGTATAAGCTTGTCCGGCGGAGTCTCATTAAGAAAATCGCTACATGCTGTGAGACCAATCACTGCTGTGCCGAGCATCAAGCCTTTGATATATTTATTCATATTATCTCTAAATTTAGAAGGTTACATTAAGACCAACTGAGAATACTTTTGAGATAGGATAAACCTTACCATATCCGTAAGCCTGGCTATATGCCTCAATCAGCTCGGGGTCACCTGTCTTAGTAAAGTCGGTAATGGTGAAGAGATTTTCACCCGATAGGAAAATTCGAAGATTTTCAATGTAAGCTTTGCGTGTGATATTCTGAGGAACGGTATAACCGATAGTCAGGTTTTTCAGACGACCGTAAGCAGCATTCTGCAGATATCTGGTCTGTGTCGCGGTATTGTTTGCTCCTGAGAATTTTGGACGAGGATAATAAGCGTTTACATTGGGACCGAGGGGACTATCTGTATCTTCCGCACGGAAATAGTCGGTGTGAGCCTTAAGACCTACAGCCTGCCAGAAATTTTGGTTACATGCGCCCCAGAATACATTACCTCCGGCACTGTAATCACGTTTCAGGATGCCCTGGAAGAAAACCTTGAGATCAAATCCTTTCCACTGAGCGTCAAGATTAAGACCGAAGCTGTAGCGTGGTGTGCTATTACCTATGATACTTGCATCTCCGTGATTCTTCAGAGTATATTCTCCATTGGAGATGATACCGTTGCCATCAAGGTCGGCATACATGATATCACCTGCTCTCCAACCGGTACCAAGCTGATTCTGACCTTTGCCAGCCATTGATTCATCCCATTTACCTTCTTCAGGATGTGCTGCGAGGTAAGCTTTGCGGTTAGCATCAAGAGCAGCGAGATGAGCATCCATCTCAGCATCGGTTTTCGCTATACCGATAGTAGTATAACCCCATATTTCACCTAACTTACGGCCACTGTAGTATTTACTCAATGACTTGTTTTCATTGGGATATTCATCCACGGTAACTGTATGATCATAGAGATTTGCTGTAATACCATAGTTGAATTCACCGATACGGTCGCGCCAGCTGATAGTGAGCTCCCAACCTCTGGATGTCATTGAGAGGTTGTTCACGTTAGGAACGCTAGCACCGAGTACATTAGGAAGAACTTCTCCAGGACCTACCATATCAATTGTCTTACGGTTATAGTAGTCAATTGTTCCTGTGAAGCGGTTGTTGAACATACCCCAGTCGAGACCAATGTCCCAAGTGCGGTTTTTCTCCCATGTAAGAGAAGCAGCCACGAGACCGGGCATGGATGATACAGTCTGATGAGCATTATTAACAAGCCAAGCAGAGCTATTGGGAGAGAAGCCCATAGCTGTGTATGTGGGATACCAGCTGTCGGTGTTCTGGTTACCGAGTTTACCCCAAGAGTAGCGCACCTTCAAAGTGTTCAGCCATCTGTTGGCATTTTCCATGAAAGACTCACGAGCCACATTCCAGCCGAGTGAGAACGAGGGGCTTGTTGTCCAGCGGCTTCCGCTGCGGAAACGTGAAGAACCGTCATAACGGATATTACCTTCTACAAGGTATTTGCCATCGTAGTCGTAGTTGATACGGCCGAACCAGCCTGCGGTTGACCATGTAGCCTCACCACCGCCAACTTTAATTTCAGTTCCGTTTGTGGTAGTCAGATAAGGCATACCGTTTATGATACCGTTGCGCTGAGCGCTGAAATTTCTGTAGTTGTACCATTCGCTCTGGAAACCAGCCATAATCTTGAAATTATTCTTTTCATTAACGGTTATAGCATAATCTCCGTAAACATTAGGATTGAAGTAATTTGCACGATAGTTCTCCGCATATACCCGAGAACCTGTACCTCCCGCTCCAAAGGGGTATCCATTCGGATTCTGGGGATAGGGGGTGCCATCAACATAAAAGCCCATAGCCTGCTGAACATCCTGATCAGTATTATTATTTATAGAGCGATAGTTGAATTCAGCATTAATGTTCAAACCCTTGAGAGGATTCATACGGAAAGTAAACTGCTGGTCGAATTTCTCCCAACGCTTTTTATAGCGACCGCCTTTTTCCATACCGTAGATAAATGATTCCACGACAGGATTGCCATTGGGGTCATACGCAGGCACCACGGGCCAGTAACGCATAATATTGTGATATAGCTCGTTTGATGCATTTTCGCTCACAAAAGAGGGAGCATCATACTGCTGACGATACCAACGCGCGCTATAGCCGAATGTCAACCAGTTCGTGATCTTAGCGTTGAATTTGGCGTTGACGGTATAACGCTGCTGATTGTCATCACCATGAACAAGAACACCCTCCTGACCAAGAAGGTTGCCGGAGAAATAGAAGTTGTACTTGTCGGTACCTCCAGTCAAAGAGATATTGTGTTCCTGAGAGAATGAAGTTTTACCGAAATGCTCTTTAAGCCAATCGGTATTTCCAATGGGAAGCAGGTCGATGTTTCCATCCATCCATACACCCCACTTATTTCCATCAGCAAACATCTTGGGACCGGAATAGTCAGGGCTCTGCGCATCTTTGATCTGCTGAAGTTTTTCGGGTGTCAACCAAACTCGTGAATTAGCAGCATAGGCATCATTCATATAATTCGCCCATGTATAAGAATCCATCATTTCAGGCATACGTGTAGCACTGCTCCAACGGAAAGAGTCGCTGTAATTCACTGTAATTTTACCTTCCTTACCTTTCTTAGTGGTGACAAGAATAACACCACCGGCAGCACGGCTACCGTAGATTGATGAAGCGGCAGCGTCCTTGAGGATAGAGATG
>CAMWYV010000108.1 GCA_947178565.1 uncultured Porphyromonadaceae bacterium
GAGCTATGATACCTAATATCTCGTAACTCATTTATGAAAAGAATTAGTAACTTTGCAATGAAAAAAGTCACGGATGAGGCCCACAGCTTCCTCCTTTTATATAATATATGATAGACAAACAGAAACTTTATGCCACCGTGGAGCAGGCTATAGCAAACACGGATGCGTTTATTGTCGATGTCACGGTTACTCCTGACAATATTGTGACGGTTGAGATTGACAGCCCTACCGGAGTGGATCTTGATGCCTGCGTGGACATAAACCGCAAGATTGAAGATGCTTTTGACCGCGATGTGGAGGACTACTCGCTTGAGGTTGGTTCCGCCGGACTTACCGCCCCTTTCAAGGTGCTCGGGCAATACCTCAAGAATATAGGAAATACGGTTGAGGTGCTCACGCGCGACGGACGCAAATTGCGCGGAATCCTTAAGGCGGTTGAGCCGGACTGCTCGGCATTTACAATCACCATCGGTCGCAAGGTAAAGGAGCCGGGAGCCAAGCGACCGGTTCTGAAGCAGGAGGACGAGACTATTGCCGTTGCTGATACCAAAGAAGTGAAATATTATATAGATTTTAAATAATTCAACACCCTACCTACCAAAATGGCTAAGAAAGAAGAGACACCGAATATGGTGGCGCATTTTAACGAGTTCAAGGAACTGAAGAACATTGACAAGACAACGATGATCAGCGTGCTCGAAGAGTCGTTCCGCAATGTTCTTGCAAAGATGTTTGGCACAGATGAAAATCTTGACGTGATCATGAACCCCGACAAGGGTGATGTTCAGATATTCCAGAATCTTGAAGTTGTGCCCGACGGTGAAGTTACCGACCACAATCTCCAGATCAGCCTCTCGGATGCCCGTGCCGATCAGGATCCCGATGCAGAGATCGGTGACGAGCACACCAGAGAAATTATCTTTGCCGACTTCGGGCGACGCGCGATTCTCAATCTCCGCCAGACCCTCCAGAGCAAGATTCTCGACCTACAGAAAGAAGCTATCTACAATAAATTTTCTGAACTTCAGGGCGAAATCGTAACCGGCGAAGTGTATCAGACATGGAGCCGCGAGACACTCCTGCTTGACGATGACAAGATTGAACTTCTTCTTCCCAAGAGCGAGAGCATCCCCGGCGATTTCTTCCGTAAAGGTGAAACCGTACGTGCCGTGGTTGAAAATGTTGATAATAAAAACAACAACCCAAAAATCACAGTTTCCCGCACAAGCGAAAACTTCCTCCGACGCCTTTTTGAACTGGAAGTGCCCGAAATCCATGACGGTCTCATCAACATTCGCGCCGTAGCCCGCATTCCGGGAGAAAGAGCCAAGATTGCTGTGGAAAGCTACGACGACCGCATAGACCCCGTGGGTGCATGCGTAGGTGTCAAAGGCAGCCGAATACACGGCATCGTGCGTGAGCTCAGAAATGAAAATATCGACGTGATCAACTACACCTCAAATCCCACCCTCTTCATTCAGCGCGCCCTTAGCCCCGCGAAAGTGTCATCCATCCGCATTGACGAGGATGAGAAGAAAGCCGAGGTATTCCTCCGTCCGGAAGAAGTTTCTCTCGCTATCGGTAAAGGCGGTCTGAATATTAAGCTCGCATCAATGCTCACCGGCTACGTCATCGATGTTTATCGCGACACAGAAGAGGCATTTGAGGAAGATATCTACCTTGACGAGTTCAAAGACGAAATTGACTCTTGGGTTATCGATGCCCTCAAAAATCTCGGATTCGTTACCGCCAAGGCTGTGCTGAACGCTCCCCGCGAAATGCTCATTGAAAAAGCCGACCTTGAAGAGGCTACCGTTGACAACCTTCTTGATGTGCTCCGTGCCGAGTTTGAGGACGAGCCCGAAGAGGATGCCGCAGAATAAATGAGAATAATCACACGCAATTACATAGAATTTCATTAAACAATCATACATGCCGAGAACCAAGATTAGTAAAGCAGCAATAGATCTCAATGTGGCAGTACCGACTATTATCGAGTTTCTGCGCAAAAAAGGTATCACAGTCGATGACAGCCCCAACGCCCGCATCGATGAGGATGTATATGAAATACTCGTCAAGGAGTATAAACCGGACCGCGCCCTCAAGTCCAAGAGCGAGCAGATGTCGGTGGATCGTCAGGCTGCTAAGACCAAACCCGCACCGCGTCCCGAAGAAATTAAACTGGAGCCGGAACCTGCGCGCGGACCGAAGGTACTCGGTAAAATCGATTTGTCAAGCGGGAAGCAGGTGGCTGATACGCCTAAGGCTCCAGAGCAACCTAAAGCTACGGTGAAAAAAGAGCCGGTAAAGGAAGCTCATGTCCAGGAAACGCCCAAGCCGGTCGCTGAAAAGCCCGTCGAGCCGGCAAAAGAGGCTCCTGCGCATAAGCCGGCAACTGAGACGAAACCCGCCCCCGCTCCTAAGGAGGAAATCTCCAAGGCTGAGAAAACCCGTCCCAAGCCCCAGCCGGTGAAAGAAGCGCCCGCACCTAAGGTGGCTCCTGCGCCCGCTCAAAAGGCGGAAACTTCTCAGGACACCGAGAAAGAACCGGAGGTTTTCACACTCGGCACACCCAAGGTAGGACCGCAGATCAACGTTATCGGCAAGATTGACCTTTCAACAATCAACCAGTCAACCCGCCCCAAGAAAAAAGGTAAGGAAGAGAGACGCGCCGCTGCAAAAGCAGCTGCACCCGGTGCTCCCGCAGCCGACAAGAAGAAGCGTAAGCGCATAGGAGGAAAGGAGAAAATTGATATTGAAAATCCAGGGCAGCACATGCAGCCGCAGGGAAGAAACGACAGTAAGTCACGCGATGACCGCAGGGGTAACCGTGGCGGTAATCGCGACAAAGCCCGTCATCAGCAGCACGTTGAAGTCAGCGAGGAAGATGTGCAGAAGCAGGTTAAGGAAACTCTTGCGCGGCTCACCAGTAAGGACAAAGGTCAGAAGAAGGGTGTGAAATGGCGTAAGGAAAAGCGCGAGGCGGTGGCAAACCGTGAGCGCGAGGCTCAGGAACTTGAAGCGGCTGAAAGCAAGGTGCTCAAGCTCACCGAGTTCGTTACTGCAAACGACCTTGCCTCAATGATGAACGTACCTATCAACAACGTCATTGCCACTTGTATGAATCTCGGCGTGATGGTAAGCATCAACCAGCGACTTGATGCAGAGACTATCAATATCGTTGCTGAGGAATTCGGATTCCAGACCGAATATGTCAGCGCCGAGGTTGTCGAGGCGATCACTCAGGAGGAGGACGATGAATCACAGCTCATGGAGCGTCCGCCGATTGTCACAGTAATGGGTCATGTTGACCACGGTAAGACATCGCTGCTTGACTATATCCGAAATGCGAACGTTATCGCTGGTGAGGCTGGCGGTATCACACAGCACATCGGTGCATATAATGTGAAGCTGGCGGACGGTCGTCACATCACATTCCTTGATACCCCCGGTCACGAAGCGTTCACCGCCATGCGTGCGCGCGGTGCGAAGGTCACAGACCTCTGTATCATCATCGTTGCCGCCGACGATAATGTAATGCCCCAGACAGTCGAGGCTATCAATCATGCTTCCGCTGCAGGGGTGCCTATCGTATTTGCCATCAACAAAATTGATAAACCCGCTGCTAACCCCGACAAGGTTAAGGAAGAGCTTGCTAATATGAACTACCTCGTTGAGGAATGGGGCGGTAAATATCAGAGCCAGGACATATCCGCAAAGAAAGGCACCGGAGTTGAGGAACTTATGGAAAAAGTTCTTCTTGAAGCTGAAATGCTTGAGCTGAAAGCGAATCCCGATAGAAATGCTACAGGATCCATTATAGAATCATCTCTTGACAAAGGTAGGGGATATATCGCCACGGTTCTTGTGCAGAACGGCACTCTACGTGTCGGTGATACAATTCTCGCAGGTACCCACTACGGCAAAGTGAAGGCTATGTTCAATGAGCGTAACCAGCGAATCAAATCTGCCGGACCGGCTGAGCCCGCCCTGATTCTCGGTCTGAATGGAGCTCCGACGGCAGGTGATACTTTCAATGTGATGGAAACCGAGCAGGAAGCGCGTGAAATCGCCACCAAGCGTGAGCAGCTCCAGCGTGAACTCGGACTCCGTACCAAGAAAATGATTACGCTCGACGATATCGGTCGTCGCCGTGCTATCGGCAACTTCCAGGAGCTCAATATCATCGTAAAGGGTGACGTGGACGGCTCTATCGAAGCACTCTCTGATGCACTCATCAAGCTCTCTACACCTGAAATTCAGGTTAATGTGTTGCACAAAGCTGTCGGAGCCATCTCCGAGAGCGATGTCACCCTCGCCGCCGCTTCCGATGCCATCATCATCGGCTTCCAGGTGCGTCCTTCTCAGGCTGCACGCAGGGCTGCTGAGAAAGAAGGTGTTGAAATCCGACTCTATTCCGTCATCTATCAGGCAATCGAGGAGGTTAAGGACGCTATGGAAGGTATGCTTGCACCAGAAATCAAGGAAGAGGTTACCGGTACCGCAGAAGTCCTTCAGGCATACCACATCTCGAAGGTCGGAACCATTGCCGGATGTATCGTGCGCGAAGGTCGCATCAAGCGCTCGTGCAAGGTCCGTCTCCTGCGCGACAACATTGTCATCTACACCGGAGAGCTCGGTTCCCTCAAGCGATTTAAGGATGATGTCAAGGAAGTTGTGTCAGGCTACGACTGCGGTATGTCTATTGCCGGATACAATGATATCAAGGAAGGCGACTTTATTGAGGCATACGAAGAAGTCGAAGTTAAGAAAACACTCTGATAAATGCATACCGCCTATATAAATATAGGCTCCAATCTCGGCGACCGCCATGGCAATATTGCCGCGGCGGTCGCTGCCGTCAGGAGTCGTATAAATCCCGTTGTGCGTCTATCCGACCCTGTGGAATCTACCCCCTGGGGATATGACTCGCCAAACGGATATATTAATATAGGTGTGGCATTTGACACCCCACTCAATCCCAATATCCTCCTCGACACATTGCTTGACATAGAAAAAAATATCTCCCCGCTATCTCACCGCACCCACGCCGGTGAATATGCCGACCGCATTATTGACATTGACCTCATCGCGATAGATGATATGGTAATGGATACACCCACCCTCACGCTCCCTCATCCACGCATGCACCTCCGACCCTTTGTCCTCATCCCCATGCGCCAGCTCGCCCCGGCATGGATTCACCCCCGTCTCCAC
>CAMWYV010000109.1 GCA_947178565.1 uncultured Porphyromonadaceae bacterium
GGATCAGGCTATTCGCATGGAAGGCGACACTATTGTTGCAAAATACAATGCGGCAAAAAACAAAATCGAGCAGCTGCTTCAGGAGCTTAATTCTGAGAAAAAGAAGAGTCAGCAGAGAATTTCTCAGCTACAGAACGAAATCTCGACTCTTCGAGGACTTCTTCGCCATTATATTGCTCAGATTGACTCGCTCGGCAAGGAAAATGCCGGTTTGAGAGCCGAAAATGAAGAGATTAAATCTCAGAACCAGGAACTTTCCACCCGCGTGCAGGAGGTCTCCAAGACTAATGCCACTCTCAGCGAGCGAATGACACTCGCAGAAAAGCTGAATGTTACCGGACTAACACTCACACCGCTGAAAAAGAATGGCAAGGCGGAGAAAAATGTAACCAAAGCTGTTCAGCTGATGGTCACATTCACCATTCCACAAAACAACTCTACTCCGGTCGGTAACAAGACTATATATCTCCGTATTACCAGTCCTGAAGGCTCACTACTCGGAAATGCCGGCAGTTTCTCATTTGACGGAGGCAATGTTCCCTGCACTGCTAAGAAAACAATCGAATATACCGGTGAAGAGATGTCGGGAGTCACTATCTATTGGGATGTCAACACCGCACTCACACCGGGTGACTATACCGTGGAGCTGTTTGCCGATAATTTCCGCATCGCTTCGCGCCACTTCACCCTCAAGAAGTAACAGCGATGACCTCTCTGCTTCAGGAATTTTACATTGCCGTAAACTCGGTTGAGGTCACAACACCATCCACCATATTCAAGCTGTGCCTCAGTATGCTCCTCGGCTGCTGCGTCGGAGTCGAAAGAAAACGCAAGGGGCAGATAGCAGGCATACGAACCTTTGCCCTCATTTCAATGGGAGCAACGCTTGCCATGCTGCTGTCCATTTATGTGCCGCAGGAATATCTCGGACTCAAAAACGGTGACCCTGGGCGTATTGCCGCCCAGGTGATAACCGGTATCGGTTTCCTCGGTGCGGGAGCTATCATACAGATGAAAGGCTCTGTGCGCGGACTCACCACAGCTGCAAGTATTTGGATGGTCGCGACGATTGGAATGGCTGTCGGTGTGGGGATGTACCTCGTTTCCATAGTCGCTACGGCACTCATTCTTGTGGTACTTCTATTCATTGAAGCGATAGAGAGAAAAGTACACGTTGGCTGGGAAACACGTATTATCCGCATTCGTGTTCACGGAATTGTGGAAGATATTGAACTATACCGTCACACACTCACCGAATTTCACATCAACCTCACCAATGTTTTTGCCGAGTATGACTATGAGAAGCAGATAACCAGCCTTAACCTCGTTGTACTCGTTAAAAGCACCACTCAATTCATCCAACTCTTTTCAGCACTGAGAAAACTAAACGACACTCAGTCTATTTCACTTGCCAATCAGGTTTCTATATGATTCTTGCATCAGTCGAAGCAGCACAGCTGCCTGTTGAAGGTCTTATCAAAGACCTCGCGTTCATCCTAATACTCGCCGCGATAACGACCGTGCTCTTCAAATGGCTAAAGCAGCCTGTTGTTCTCGGTTATATCGTAGCCGGATTTCTTGCCAGCCCAAATTTCACCTACTTGCCTTCCGTCACCACTGAGAGCAACATTGAATTTTGGGCACAGATAGGCATTGTGGTGCTCCTATTCTCGCTTGGACTTGAATTCAGTTTCAAGAAACTGGTCAATGCGGGAGGATCGGCTGTTGTCACGGCACTTATTATAGTCACCGGTATGATGTGCGTCGGATTCCTGATTGGCCATGTGCTCGGATTCTCGCATATCAACAGCCTCTTCCTCGGCGGAATGCTCTCCATGTCATCCACAACCATTATCATCAAGGCGTTCAATGACCTCGGGCTGAAGCACATGAAGTTTGCATCGCTTGTATTTGCAGTGCTCATTGTGGAGGATCTGTTTGCAGTATTGATGATGGTGATTCTGTCATCTATCGCAATAAACGACAGCGTGGCGGGAGGAGAGATGCTGTTCAGCATAACCAAACTCGCGTTCTTCCTCATCATGTGGTTTGCCGTAGGTGTGTTTGTGCTCCCCTCGCTTCTTAACAATACCCGCCGTTTCCTCAATTCCGAAACCCTCCTGATCATAAGTATGGGTCTATGCCTCGGCATGGCGGTATTTTCTGTGTACTGCGGATTCTCGCTTGCGCTTGGAGCGTTTGTTATGGGTTCCATTCTCGCGGGTACAAGTTTTGCTGAGCGAATAGAAAAGGTGGTTACCCCAGTAAAGGATCTTTTCGGATCCGTATTCTTTATCTCGGTCGGCATGATGGTGAATCCTTCAGTTATCAGCACATACTGGACACCTATACTCATACTGTCCGCCGTTGTCATTGTGGGGATGATTGTTTTCGGCACTTCCGGAATGCTCGTTACGGGTCAGACACTCAAAGTGGCGATTGAAGCGGGATTCTCACTCACGCAGATCGGTGAGTTCGCATTCATCATCGCCACCCTCGGCATGAGTCTCGGTGTGCTCGACCCTACAATCTATCCTATTGTTGTGGCTGTGTCGGTTCTCACCACATTCACTACACCGTATTTCATAAGAATGGCAGACCCGGTATATAGCGGACTTGTAAAAATTCTCCCTAAGCGGCTCCACTTCCTCATTGACAGATACTGCGACCAGGCATCCACCGAGAGTGAAACCGGATTGCTGTGGAAATCCGTGTTAAACAGATATCTCTGGAGAGTGATGCTATATACTGTCATTCTCATTACGATCTGCCTTATATCTATCAACTGGCTTCTCCCCTGGCTGGTCAATATAACTCCGTCGTGGGGACGCTTGATCTGCGCTCTTGCTACCATAACCGCTATGGGACCATTCTTGCTTGCGCTATCGATGCCCGCGTCGAAGCGAACGGAGCGGCAGCGGCTCCTCGCGGCAAATGCCCGCTTTGACGTACCTTTGATTGTCATGACAATATTCCGAATGATTGTTGCGCTCATTATTGTCATTTTCCTTCTCGCCCGAATTTATTCCGTCTGGGTTGGAGTGGTGTTCGGATTCATTGTATTTGTCATTCTGATTTTCGGCTTCTCAAAGCAGCTTAAAAAGAAAATGAGGAGTATTGAATCGCGCTTTATTGACAATCTCAACGAAAGAGAGCTCCGTCGTAGCGGTAAGAAAAACAATATCGTCAGCAATCTCCACATGGCTTACATGACAGTGGGTTATGACTGTCCGTTTGTTGGAGAACGACTTCAGGACAGCGGCATCCGTCAGAAATGCGGAGTGAATATTGCGACTATTCAGCGTGGTGCAACCCTCATTCCGGTGCCTGCCGGCGATACCAGAATATTCCCCGGTGATGTACTCGGTGTGATTGGCACAGACGAGCAGATCCAGCAGCTCCTTGAGATTGTGGAAAAAGATGGAGAGGAAACCACATCTGTTTCACCGTCCGACTATAAACTGACCACTCTGCAACTTTCGGAAAACTCGCCTCTTGTCGGCAAAACCGTTGCGGAATCACGCCTCAGCACAGACTACTCTACACTCCTTGTGAGCATTAACCGCAACGAGGAATTCCTCACGCCTGCGGCATCCACCGTATTCGAGCCTCACGACATCCTTTGGGTTGTATCTACCGCCAGAACCATAGCAACCCTACGCTAATACGAATATAAGCAGCACCCCGAGGAAATGTGTACTTCGGGGTGCTGTCTATATTTAGAATAGTTTTATTTGGATGCGGAGTCTTTTATCACCGCAAGCACCTGAGGCGTGATAGTTCCATATACCACGAGGATCTGCCCTTGAGTCCCGTCACTTGTAAACATTATTATACGGTCGAAATAGTCCTGCTCTTGGGAATTCTTGGTTCCGTATATCGCTGTATATTCTTTCCCCTCCGCATTTAACAGCAGCAAACTTGTTTCCTCTGAATATGTGAAAGATGAGTTGAGAATCTGATAACATCTGTTTACAGCTTCTTCATTTTGGGCTGTGAAAACAGTTACGGCGGTCACACCATCTACTTTGCCTAATAGCGGAATCTTTTTACGTATTTCCGGAGAAACCAGAGGGAGAATATCCTTTGACACGTGGATTTCAGTCAAAAGCCCTTCTCGCACAGCATTACCCATCTGAAAAGTGAAAGAATCAGCGCGGGAGATGGCGGCACACGATGCGATAAGAACAATAAGAGTAAAGAGTTTTTTCATTTCAGTATATTTTTTAGTGAGTTGTTATTCTGAATCTGTTCTGCGGCGCCGGCGGCTTTGAGTCCCGCTTCATTGAGTTTTTCTCCGAGTAGCCGCAGTGACGCCTCAGCCACGAGAAGTTCCTCTTCTGTCGGCACTTTTGGGGCGTCTTTCTTCACTTTCGGCTTCACCGCTTCTACCGGCTTGGATTGGTCTGTCACAACTACCTCCGCCTTCGGTTTTGGCTTAGCTTTTTGAGGAACAATCGGCTCCTGACGCACCTCGGCTATGAGTGTCGGCGCTTGCTGAATATCGCCTTTCGGCTCATTAAGGTGCACCCACCCGAGAGCAAGCAGAGCTATTGCTGCCGCAATGCCGGCGACCTTTGCCCATATCGGAGCGATGATTTTCCTGCGATGCTTGGTGGAGGCAATAGCCTGACGGATAGCGGGTTCAAGATCCGGCGGTACTGACACGTCAAGCCTCGCCTCGTCAAGAGCGTCAAAGAGAGCTTTGTCGCTACTGTCCTCCTCTGAGAGCACGGATGCGATCCGCTTGTTCTCCTCCGCTGTTGTTTCGCCGCGATAGAATTTATCTAAAAGCTGCTTTGTCTTTTCCATATTCTATATTTTTGAGAAGAGTATTTTCAATTTTTTACGCCCGCGACTGAGAAGTGCCCTGACATTGGTATCTGACAATCCGGTGAGTTCAGCAATTTCTGAATTAGACATCCCCGCGTATGCGCTCAGCTTCAGAACCTCACCCTGCTCCGCAGGCATCGTGTCGATAGCCTGCATGAGAATACGCAGCGAATCCCGTGCTTCGACAATCTTATGCGGAGTTGATCTGTCAGTTGCAATCACCATATCCTCGACCGATTCTGTAATCCTCGTCTTGGCGATGCGCGTCATACAGGCATTTCGCACCATACCGTAACAATAAGCCTTCAGCGACCTGACGCCATCAAGTTTCTCCTTGATAGTCCATAGCTTGACC
>CAMWYV010000110.1 GCA_947178565.1 uncultured Porphyromonadaceae bacterium
ATCAGGCGTACCTTATCACCGACACTACACTCGTTCTTTTCGTCATGCGCGTGATATTTTTTTGTCTTGTTGACAAATTTGCCGTAGATGGGGTGCTTTTCTTTCCATTTCACAGTAACTGTGATGGTCTTGTCAGCTTTATTGCTCGACACAATCCCAACTCTTTCTTTGCGTAAATTTCTTGTTTCCATTTCAGGGATTATTTGTTGTTAAGCTCTCGCTGACGAAGTTCAGTTTTCACACGTGCAATCATTCTTCGGTCGCGACGAATCTGGGCAGGATTGTCCAGAGGCGATACAGAGTGATTGATTTTGAGCTGGGCGTATTCCTGCTCCATCTGATCGAGACGATCCTTGAGATCCTGTGTGCTGAGCTCTTTTATTTCTACTTTCTTCATATTTTACACGTTTTGTGTGGGGTCGTAATCGCGACGTACCACAAATTTGGTGATCACAGGGAGTTTCTGAGCTGCCAAACGGAGTGCCTCCTTAGCAACATCATAGCTAACTCCTTCAACCTCTATGAGCATACGTCCGGGAGTAACGGGTGCCACGAATCCTTCTGGAGCACCTTTACCTTTACCCATTCGCACTTCGGCGGGTTTCTTGGTTATGGGTTTATCGGGAAATATGCGGATCCAGATCTGACCCTGACGCTGCATGTATCTGGTAACGGCTATACGTGCTGCTTCAATCTGTCGGCCTGTAATCCATTTAGATTCGAGTGTCTTGATTCCGAACGAACCGAACGCCAACTGATTGCCGCGCTGGGCTATGCCTTTCATGCGGCCCTTCTGCGAGCGGCGGAATTTAGTTTTCTTAGGCTGTAACATTTTTCTTTAGTTGAGAAGGTTTCAGTTAGTATTTCAACGGTTGTTATTTCCTTTTCTGCGGAATCCTCCACGGTCACCTCTGCGCTCGCCGCGGGGTGCACCCGCAGTGCGTGGACCTTTGTCGGTCGAAGTGAAGTTCGGAGCGAGATCTCTCTTACCATAAACTTCGCCACGGCAAATCCATACTTTAACACCGAGAACACCCACTTTTGTGTGAGCCTCAACGAGTGCGTAGTCAATGTCTGCACGAAGAGTGTGAAGGGGGGTTCTTCCTTCCTTGAACATTTCAGAACGCGCGATTTCAGCGCCATTGAGACGACCGCTCACCTGCACCTTGATACCTTCTGCGCCACTGCGCATCGTGGCTGCGATAGCCATCTTGACAGCTCTGCGGTAAGCGATCTTGCCTTCAATCTGACGTGCGATAGTGCTTGCGACAATCTGAGCATCAAGTTCGGGACGTTTCACCTCAAAGATGTTGATCTGTACATCTTTGTCTGTGATTTTCTTGAGCTCTTCTTTAAGTTTGTCAACTTCTGCGCCACCTTTACCGATGATGAGACCGGGACGAGAGGTGCAGATGGTTATGGTGATGAGCTTGAGTGTACGCTCGATGATGATACGGCTCACGCTGCTTTTCGCAAGGCGAACATTCAGGTATTTGCGTAGCTCGGAGTCTTCAAGAATATTGGCTGCGAATTTTTTGATATCATACCAGTTGGAGTCCCAGCCTCTGATGACGCCTAAGCGGTTGCTAATCGGATTTACTTTCTGTCCCATTGTTATGCCTTGGTTTTAGCGTTTTCAATTGTGTCAACAATCAGTGTGACATGATTTGCGCGTTTGCGGATTCTGTAACCACGACCCTGAGGTGCGGGACGAAGGCGCTTGAGCATAGGCGCGCAGTTGACAAAGATTGTGCTGATGCAGAGCTCGCCATTTTCGGCTTTACGCTCGTTTTTAGCTTCCCAGTTGGCGATTGCGCTGCGAAGAAGCTTTTCAAGCTGAACTGCTGCGTTTTTATTTGAGAATTTGAGTATGCCGAGTGCGCGGTACACTTCTACTCCGCGCACCATGTCTGCCACAAGACGCATCTTGCGGGGAGACGAGGGGATGTTGGTGAGCTTCGCAAAAGCGATGTTCTTGCGCTCTTCCTTCATCTTGTCGGCTGATTGTCTTTTTCTTACACCCATTGTATTTGTTTCTTTTTTTGTCTAAAATAAATCAGGCGGTGTTCATTTCTTATTGCCGGCATGACCACGGAAGCTGCGAGTGGGTGCAAACTCTCCGAGTTTGTGGCCGACCATATTCTCGGTCACATAGACCGGAATGAACTTGTTACCGTTATGAACAGCGAATGTATGTCCCACAAATTCAGGGGCAATCATTGAGGCGCGGCTCCATGTCTTGATAACGGATTTCTTTCCGCTTTCTTCCATGGCGCTGACTTTCTTCTCAAGCTTCACGCTGATGAACGGGCCTTTTTTTAATGAACGACTCATATTTATATGCTAATTAATCAGATTACTTTTTTCTTCTTTCAATGATATACTTCGAAGAAGGTTTCTTCGGGGCGCGTGTCTTGAGACCCTTGCTGTAGAGACCCTTGCGTGAGCGCGGATGTCCACCGGAAGCACGACCTTCACCACCACCCATCGGGTGATCGACAGGGTTCATAACAACACCGCGGTTGCGGGGGCGCTTGCCGAGCCAGCGTGAGCGACCGGCTTTACCGCTGCGCTCCAGTGAGTGCTCGCTGTTGCCGACAACTCCCACTGTTGCTTTGCAGGTCGCAAGCACTTTGCGGGTTTCGCCTGAAGGTAATTTGATAATCGCATAGTCGCCTTCGCGAGACACAAGCTGTGCGAAGGTGCCGGCAGAACGTACCATGAAGGCTCCCTGTCCGGGGCGCAGCTCAATCGCATGGATGAGTGTACCTACCGGAATCTTATTGAGCGGGAGGGCGTTTCCGACCTCGGGCGCTGCTTCGGGACCACTCACAACTGTTGTGCCGACCTGAAGTCCGTTGGGTGCGATAATGTAGGTTTTTGCTCCGTCAACGTAGTAAAGGAGTGCGATACGAGCTGAACGGTTGGGATCATACTCGATTGATTTTACTACAGCGGGCACACCGTCTTTGTTTCTCTTGAAGTCGATAACGCGGTATTTGCGCTTGTGACCACCGCCCATGTAGCGGTTTGTCAGGTGACCTTCGGCATTACGGCCTCCGGTTGATTTTTTACCGACGGTAAGAGATTTCTCTGGCGTGGTAGCAGTGATGACTCCTTTGAATACGCCAATAACTTTGTGTCTTTGCCCCGGTGTGGTGGGCTTGAATTTTCTTACTGCCATTTTTTATTAGATGTTGCTGTAAAAGTCGATTGTCTGACCTTCACCCACGGTGATAAATGCTTTCTTATAAGAATTTGTCTTACCGCGGAGAAGTCCGCTCTTTGTCCAGCGGCTCTTGTTTTTGCCTCGTACTACTGCAGTGTTCACTGCAACCACCTTAACACCATACAGTTTTTCTACCATCTCTTTGATCTGATATTTGTTGGCGTCCGGAGATACACGGAATGTGTAGCGATTGAGCTTATCGGTAAGCTTGGTAGCTTTCTCAGTGACGATAGGTTGTATTGTCATGTCCATTGTGTCTGTCTCCTGTGGTTAAAGTTTATTGATAACATCAAGGCTACCTTCCGTAAGGATAATAGCCGAGCTGTTCATGATTGCATAGGTGTTGACGTCAGATGCCGTAATGATTTGGGCATTAGGCACATTTCGAGCCGACAAATATACGTTTTTATTCTGTGAGGGTAAAACGAGAAGTATCTTTTTGCCCTCTGCTTGTAAATTTTTAGCAAAATTTACGAATTCTTTAGTTTTCGGAGCAGCGAAATCAAAGTCTTCAACGATTTTGATCTGGTTGTCCTGAACCTTGTAGGTCAGTGCGCTCTTGCGGGCGAGCTGTTTCACTTTCTTGTTCAACTTGAAGCGGTAATCACGGGGACGGGGACCAAATACACGACCACCGCCAACGAGTACGGGTGAGTTGATATCACCGATACGTGCACCACCGCCACCTTTCTGTTTGTGGAGCTTACGGGTAGAGCCGGATACTTCGCTGCGCTCTTTGCTCTTATGTGTGCCCTGACGCTGGTTGGCGAGGTACTGCTTCACATCGAGATACACTGCGTGCTCATTGGCATCCACTGCAAAGACCTGGTCATTGAGCTCTGCCTTTCTTCCGGTGTCTTCTCCTTTAATGTTATATATAGCGAGTTCCATTATTTCTCAATTTTTACGATTGAACCTTTACATCCGGGTATTGAGCCCTTGATAATAAGCAGATTGTGCTCCGGCATAACGCGGATAACGCGCAGATTCTGCACTGTCACATTCTCGTTGCCCATCTGACCTGCCATGCGCATGCCCTTGAACACCTTCGCGGGGTATGAGCAGGCACCGATTGAACCGGGAGCGCGGAGGCGGTTGTGCTGACCGTGAGTGCTCTGTCCAACACCACCGAAACCGTGGCGCTTAACTACACCCTGATAGCCTTTACCTTTGGATGTACCCTGGATATCCACAAAGTCATCCTCACCAAACACATTATCTACTGTGATAGTGTCTCCGAGCTTGATCTCGCTATCAAATCCCTTGAACTCGGCCAAGTATCTCTGTGCATCTACTCCCGCCTTCTTGAAGTGACCGGCAAGAGGAGCTGTTGTATGCTTCTCCTTTTTCTGAACGAAGCCCAACTGAAGAGCATCGTAGCCGTCGGTGTCAGCGGTTTTTACCTGAGTAACTACACAAGGACCAACTTCGATAACAGTGCACGGCACATTTTTGCCGTCGGCACTGAAAACGGATGTCATTCCGATTTTCTTTCCTAATAATCCTGGCATTTCTCTAAATTTAATTTTTCGTTTTTTCTTGAAATCTTACTTCCTTATAGTCTCTTTTAAACTTTGATCTCTACTTCAACACCGCTGGGAAGCTCAAGCTTCATCAGTGCGTCTACTGTCTTTGCGGTAGAATTGTAGATGTCGATCAAACGCTTGAAAGAAGAGAGCTGGAATTGTTCTCTCGACTTTTTGTTTACAAAGGTCGAGCGGTTGACAGTGAAGATACGTTTGTGGGTGGGCAGAGGTATAGGACCGCTGATAACCGCACCTGTAGCCTTCACAGTCTTTACAATCTTCTCAGCCGACTTGTCGACCAGGTTGTGATCGTAAGATTTTAATTTAATTCTGATTTTCTGGCTCATATTTAGTTGAATGAAAGTTTTACTTCAAAAGATCCACACGACCCTGGCATTCTGTG
>CAMWYV010000111.1 GCA_947178565.1 uncultured Porphyromonadaceae bacterium
ATTTTATTCACCTCTCTATGGTCGCGGCTGCGCTCACTGATGAAAATATTGCAATCCAACACAAAAACTAAAAATCAAAATGGCAAGATATACCGGCCCCAAGACTAAAATCGCCCGTAAATTCGGCGAACCTATCTTCGGCGAAGACAAAGTCCTCGCCAGGAAAAACTTCCCCCCGGGACAGCACGGAGCAAACAAGCGCCGCAAAACCTCTGAGTATGGTATTCAGCTCAGAGAAAAACAGAAAGCTAAATACACATACGGAGTGCTTGAAAAACAGTTCCGTAATCTCTTTGACAAAGCTTCACGAGCCAAAGGTATCACCGGTGAGATCCTCCTTCAGCTTCTCGAAGGTCGTCTTGACAACGTCGTTTACCGTCTCGGTATCGCTCCCACTCGTGCTGCTGCACGTCAGCTCGTTCTCCATCGCCATATCACTGTTAACGGCGACGTTGTAAATATCGCTTCATATGCAGTTAAGCCCGGCGATGTTGTTGGTGTGCGCGAAAAGTCAAAATCACTTGAAGTAATCGCGGATGCACTCGCTGGATTCAACCACAGCAAATACCCCTGGCTTGAATGGAACGAATCAACCAAATCAGGTAAACTGCTTCACGTTCCCGCGCGCGAAGATATTCCCGAAAATATTAAGGAACAGCTCATCGTTGAGCTCTACTCCAAGTAATCTTTAACACCAGATCCACATGGCTATATTAGCATTCCAAAAGCCTGACAAGGTCCTGATGTTGGAGGCTGACAATCATTTCGGCAAATTTGAGTTCAAACCCCTGGAACCAGGTTATGGCACAACTATCGGCAACGCACTCCGTCGCATACTCCTCTCGTCACTTGAAGGCTTTGCCATCTCATCTGTGAGAATTGACGGTGTTAAGCACGAATTTGACACTGTGCCCGGAGTCAAGGAAGATGTGACCAATATCATCCTTAACCTCAAGAAGGTAAACCTCAAACGCTTGAATGATGACGTTGAAGACGAAAAGGTCAGGATTACTGTGGCAGGTACTGAAGAATTCAAAGCCGGAGACATAGGCAAAGCCCTTACCGGATTTGAAGTACTCAACCCCGACCTCGTAATCTGTCATTTGGATCCGAGCGCAAGTTTTAATATCGAACTCACTATCAACAAAGGTCGTGGATGGGTACGTGCCGAAGAGCAGGAAATAGCTGCCGATGATATCAATACCATCGCTATTGACTCCATCTATACACCTATCGTTAATGTGAAATATATCGTAGATAATTTCCGAGTTGACCAGAAAACCGACTACGATAAACTCACGCTCGAAATCACCACCAACGGTTCCATCCTTCCTCAGGAAGCACTCAAAGAAGCCGCTAAAATCCTCATACATCACTTCATGCTCTTCTCAGATGAGAAAATCACTCTTGAAACAGCTGAGACTGAAGGGAATGAAGAGTTTGATGAAGAAGTGCTTCACATGCGCCAGCTCCTTAAGTCAAAACTTGTTGACATGGATCTCAGCGTCAGAGCACTCAACTGCCTTAAGAGCGCAGAAGTGGAAACCCTCGGTGAACTCGTCGTGTTCAACAAAACCGACCTTCTCAAATTCAGAAACTTCGGTAAAAAATCACTTACCGAACTCGACGAACTCCTTGCCAATCTTAACCTTTCATTTGGCATGGACATTTCAAAATACAAATTAGACAAAGAGTAAAGAACGATGAGACACAATAAAAACTTCAACCATCTCGGACGCAAGAAGGCTCACCGCGACGCGCTCCTCGCCAACATGACCATTGCACTGATCATGCGTAAACGCATTTTTACCACACTTGCTAAGGCGAAAGCACTCCGCATGTATGCTGAGCCCCTCATCAACCGCGCCAAAAACGATACAATGACAAACCGTCGTCTCGTTTTCAGCTACCTCCAGAACAAAGAAGCTGTTACAGAGCTATTCCGTGAAGTGGCACAGAAAATCGGAGATCGCAACGGTGGATATACACGTATCCTCAAAACCGGTAACCGCCTCGGTGACAATGCTAAAATCTGCTTCATTGAGCTCGTTGACTACAATGAAAATATGCTCAAGGAAAAGAGTGGAAAGAAAGAAGGTCGTACCCGCCGCAGTCGTCGCTCAAGCAAGGCTGCAGCTGCTGAGCCCGCACTTGAAAATCCCGTAGAAGCAGCAAAAGAAGCTGAACCCGAACTCCCTGCAGCAGAACCTGAAGCAGAAAAAGCTGCTGAATAATCAACTGTTGCTGTTAAATCATATTTCAGGTCGTCAGACATCTGTCTGGCGACCTGAAATCGTTTAAACACCTCCAACAAAATAAAAAAAATATTGACGCTGCAAACTATTCCGTTGGAAATTATTAATTTTGCACAAAGCGCTATAAAACGCAAGAAACATATAACCAAAAACCCTTAACATACCGAACAATTATGAGAATTGAAAAAATCATCGGTCGTGAGGTGCTCGATTCAAGAGGCAACCCCACAGTAGAAGTAGATGTTATCCTCGAATCAGGAGCACGCGGTCGCGCATCTGTTCCCTCCGGAGCGTCAACCGGTGTTAACGAGGCACTTGAACTTCGTGACGGAGACAAAGGTCGCTATCTCGGAAAAGGCGTTACCAAAGCCGTAGCAAACGTTAACGGGCCTATCGCACAGGCACTCGAAGGAATGAGCGCACTTGATCAGATTAAGATTGATGAAACCATGATTGCTCTCGATGGCACCGAAACAAAGTCAAAACTCGGAGCTAACGCAATCCTCGGTGTATCTCTCGCTGTTGCAAAAGCTGCTGCCGATTATCTAGATCTTCCCCTTTACAAATACATCGGTGGTGTGAACTCATACGTTCTTCCCGTTCCCATGATGAATATCATCAATGGTGGTGCTCATTCAGATGCTCCCATCTGCTTCCAGGAATTCATGATCCGTCCTATCGGCGCATGCTGCTTCAAAGAAGGCATCAGAATGGGTACAGAAGTGTTCCACAGCCTCAAGAAAGTTCTACACGACCGCGGTCTCTCTACCGCTGTTGGTGACGAAGGAGGATTTGCACCCGCCCTTGACGGCACCAAGGACGCCCTTAATGTAATCATCAAAGCTATTGAACTCGCAGGTTACAAACCTGGTAAGGATGTCACCATAGGTCTTGACTGCGCATCTTCTGAATTCTACAAAGACGGTGTGTATGACTACACATGGAAGCAGGGTTCAAATGCACCCAAACTCACATCTGAGCAGCAGGCGCAGTATCTGAAGGAGCTCGTTGAGGAATTCCCTATCGACTCAATCGAGGACGGTATGGCTGAAGGAGATTGGGAAGGATGGAAAATCCTCACCGACCTTATCGGTAAGCGTTGCCAGCTCGTTGGTGACGACCTCTTCGTTACTAACGTAAAATATCTTGAAAAGGGTATTGAGCTCGGTTGTGCTAACTCTATCCTCGTGAAAGTTAATCAGATCGGTTCACTCACAGAAACACTCCGTGCAGTTGAGCTCGCACAGCGCAATGGCTACACAGCTGTTATCTCACACCGCTCAGGTGAAACTGAGGATGCCACCATTGCTGATATCGCTGTTGCTACAAACGCAGGACAGATCAAAACCGGATCTGCAAGCCGCTCAGACCGTATGGCTAAGTATAACCAGCTCCTCCGCATTCAGGAAGAACTTGGCGATGCAGCTCAGTATGGTTACGGCAAACGTACCAAAATGCCCCAGGCATAAATCATCTGCGGCTTAGCCGCTGACAATAAAAAAAACCGCCGGAATTTTTCCAGCGGTTTTTTTATTGTCAGCGATATCACTCTTTCAATCTTATAACCCTTATGCCGATAGCGTTTCGGTTGCGCTTGAGGTATTCTGTCAGTGGCACATTGCTCACGCATACCTTACCCTCTTTCGATGATGCATGGAGTAAATGAAGCTTCCCATTCACATCCACGGCTATACCTATATGGTTCACATCCAATCCCGGCGTTTTTGATACAATGGCGATAATATCACCCGGTTGAATCTTTGCTCCACTTATATTGGTCGCTTTTATATAAGGGAAACGGTGAGAGCGGAATCCCACCTGAACATTTTTCATTCTCTCATACTCCGTGCTGTCTGCCAGAGCGTCATATTTGTCGCGATTCTGAGTCATGAAATCCAGAGTCTTGATCAGATAAGATGCGTTAGCTATACGGTCTGTAACCTCAGTGATATTTCCACGATGACTGTTATCTACCACCCAGTCGCTGAAATAATGCAGTCGGCTGGCATAACCGTTCATGTTCCCTCCTCTGTATCTCAGCCGTTCGAGATTATAGATGAAATCAATCCATGAAGTGCGTCTTTCTCCTAAAGTTTGTGCAAGTGCGGCCACGTTTTCAACAAAAGACACACAATCCATTCCTTGTAAATTCACCCTTAGAACCTCAGGGCTACCCTCCAGAGTACCTCCTGCATATGGAATTCCTTCAAAATTACGTCCTATACTCACCATGTAATCATTCAGACCCGTTCCAGGCTTGAGATTCTCGACTAAAATGGTCGTGATAGCGGTGGTGTCGCTGTTTTCGTTGCCGAAATGCACCTGTGAAGGTGATACTGCATGTCCGGTAATATTATTTATAAGGAGTGATAGGGCAGAAATCAGTATTGATCCGTATCTCATAAATTGTATATTATCATGTATTTTTTGCGAAAATACTCACAAATAATTAAACCGACAACCATAAAATTGTGCGCATGTGGTTAATATGCTATAAATAAAAGAGATATGAATAATAAGAGTAGCTGAGTGGGCTATTTAGTGATTGTCAACAAATGTGAAATATAGAAGCTGACAGTTAAATATTAGTTAAATATGATGTGAAGGTATTGTTTTTGGGAAAACTTGTTATAACTTTGCAGTCGCTTTTGAGAAATAAAGCGTGAGAGCACCTTGAAATATTTACAATAGACAAGAAGTAGTACAAGAGTCAAGAGAAGATCCGAAAGGATCGGCTTCTGTTCAATTCTGAATAAAATCAGGAACACAGTATTACGGAATCATCCTGTATTAGAATCGACGCTTCAGCCGAGAAATCGGTGCCGTTGTAAAAAATCTGTAGCGGACGCAACAGAGAAAAAAGAAAGAAATAAGATACAA
>CAMWYV010000112.1 GCA_947178565.1 uncultured Porphyromonadaceae bacterium
ATTTAATGCCAAGCCACGCAAGAGCTTCGTTGATATAATCCTCTGCTCCCGGTACAAAGCGCTGGGAGTCTGTATCTTCTATTCGTAGAATCATTTCTCCGCCATTCTGGCGCGCAAACAGATAGTTGAACAGTGCGGTGCGTACGCCGCCGATATGAAGAGGTCCGGTGGGTGACGGAGCGAATCTTACTCTAACTTTACGAGGCTGTGTCATGATTGTTCGTTTTGTTGCCGGAGTTGCGGGTAGGCGACCATATAGCCGTGTATCCCCGCTTCACGATGCGGCAGATTTTAAGTGCAAAATTACTTTTTTTTTTCGGATATATAAAAAAGAAGTGCCTGCCGCGGTGCGACAGGCACAATAATGTGTTTATTGGTTAGCCCGAGATATATCAGGGAATGGGTGCGGCGGTAGCGGGTGATGCCATGGAAGTGGTGGGGGCTTTGGCTTCCCAACCGAGCGCGCTTGCGCCGAGAACTGCCGCATCAGCTTCTTTGAGCTCGGATAGGAGCACCTTCACTTTGCCCTTATAGATGCTGAGCATATTTTTCTCCATTGCGTTGACGAGCGGTTTCATGATGAGATCGCCCGCTTTGGCGAGGCCACCGAAGAGCACGAATGCCTCGGGTGAGGAGAAAGCGGTGAAATCAGCGAGAGCCTCACCGAGTATTTCGCCGGTATATTCAAATATCTCTTTGGCGATCTTGTCACCTGCCATAGCTGCATCATATACGTCCTTAGAGGTAATGGCGTCAAAGGGAATGTCGCGGAGAGTAGATGGCTCTGTGCGGATTTCAAGGAACTCGCGTGCTGTACGGCTTACTCCTGTAGCCGAGCAGTATGTTTCAAGGCATCCGGCTCTGCCACAGCCGCAGAGACGACCGTTGTTGCGCTTGACGATAACGTGACCCAGCTCACCGGCAAATCCGTCGTGACCATACACAAGCTGACCGTTGATAACGATTCCGCTGCCTACTCCTGTGCCGAGTGTGATCATAATGAAGTCTTTGAGTCCGCGGGCTGCTCCATAAGTCATTTCGCCGATAGCTGCCGCATTGGCATCGTTTGTAATGGCAACAGGGATACCGAATTTTTCACTGAGCAGGTGTGCGAAAGGCACCGGTGTGGGCCAGGGGAGATTGACGCCGTCCTCGATCATGCCGGTGAAATAGTTGGCATTGGGCGCTCCGACTCCGATACCATAGATTTTATCTTCGGCGTCGATAGCTTTTACGAGTCTCATGGTTTCATTGTATAGCTCCTCAATATAATCATTGATATTTGAGTGCTTGCGGGTTTTGATAGAATCGCTTGCCAGAACCACGCCACGTGCATCCACGATTCCGAACACGGTATTGGTACCGCCCATGTCTATGCCGATAACATAGGGTTTGCTGTTTACCATTTTAGTTTAAGGTTTTGATTGTGTTATTTATTGTTAGTTTTCCGCAAAGTTAAAATAAATAATGAAATGATTGTCATGTTTTTGGAATATTTTTGAAATAATCCGTGACATTGACGGGAAATTTGTACCTTCCGACGCGATTTTCAGGGATGTTTTCATACGGTGTCACGAATATACCCGGGGGGATGATACAATAAAAATCGTGTTTAACCGTTATTTTTCTGTTAATAAGCCCTACGGGCGTGCACAATTATATTTATTTGCTTACCTTTGCATCGTTAAGTTTTTTCTTGTTTATGAGGAATAAAGTATTCAATTATCTGGCTATATTGTGCGGGATTGTGACTCTCGCTATCACATCCTGTTCTAAAAAAGATGATCCGGATCCTGTTCAGGAGCCGAAATGTACCGTATTGGTATATATGGTCGCCGATAACGATCTCGGCGGAGGTGGCGGTTACGGTGGTGTAAATGTAGATAAGGTGAATATGAATCAGATGCAGCAGGCGGTAGCGAGAGGTGCGCTGAACGGCGGTAGGCTTCTGGTGTACTATGATCCGTCTGAAGCTGATATTGAACCTCAGTTGCTTGAAATTACAGAAGGAGGCACCGTATCGCTTAAGGCATATTCCGAACAGGGCTCTTCGCTGGACGCTGATTTTATGCGTCAGGTGCTCGCTGATGCGGCTGAGTTGGCTCCCGCTCCTAAGAACTGGCTTGTTTTATGGAGTCACGGCACCGGATGGATAGAGAGTCTGGATTCCCGCTCGGCTGGCTACGAGGCATCGACTACCTCATTCGGTAAGGATACGCATCCATATACCACCGAGATGACTGTCGGTACCCTCGCATCGGTGCTCGGAAATGACAAATACTACGATGTTATCTATTTCGACTGCTGCTTTATGGGCTGCATCGAGGTGATGTATGAGCTTCGCAATGCTGCTAAAGAGATAGTTTCTTCGGCTACCGAGCTGCCGGTTAACGGTATGCCGTATGATGTCAATGTTCCGGCTATGTTTGCTGATGATGCAACAGCCAGACAGGTGGCGGAGAATACTCTCAATCATTATCTGGATTTATATAATCAGTATGGTCCCAAGCCGGCGTATTCGTGCACCATGGCGGTTGTGAATACCGATGAGATTGAGCCGCTTGCCGAGGCTACGCGTGCTATTCAGCTTACGGGTGTGACCGCACCTTTTTCTTACGATAATTTAAATGACCCGGAGCATACGGCGGTGCCTCTTTATCGTAAGAATGGCACTAATTCCCGCACTTACGATTTTGGCCATTATATAAATCATCTTGAAATCGATGACCGGAGTCTGTTGGATAACTGGAATGAGAAATATCGTGCCGCGGTGACTTACTTCGGTAGTACTCCGATCAGTTATGGGCTTGATATGAGTGAGTTTACCGGGCTCGGTTCTTATATAGTACATAATAAATCAGACCTTCGTATCTGCGGTTACACCAACCTTGCATGGTATAAGGATGTTGTAAGTGTCAATCCGTCTCTTCAGGATACTCAGAACTGATGATCCGTTTGTTTTTACAGATACCGTTGCCGGAGGCTGTTACCGACAGCATTCCCACTCCCGGTCAGGAAATCGGTGCGTTGAAGAATATCACTCTTGACGAGCTGATAAACGGGCTGGTGAAAGATGTTGTGAGCTTTTCCATTCATCTGGCAATCGCAATATTGGTATTCTATGTCGGCAAGTTTATCATAAAGCGTATCTACACAGCCACCGGCGCTATTCTTGCCAGAAGAAAAGTAGATGCTTCACTCTCCACCTTTATCCTGAGTCTCATCAGGATAGTTCTTTACTTCATTCTGTTGGTGACGGTTATAGGTATTCTCGGCATCAATACAAGCTCTTTCATAGCGCTATTTGCATCGGCCGGTGTTGCTATAGGTATGGCGTTGAGCGGCACTCTCCAGAACTTTGCGGGAGGTGTGCTGATCCTTCTGCTTAAGCCGTACAAAATAGGTGACTATATTGAGGCGCAGGGATTTGCCGGAACAGTGACCCAGATTCAGATTTTCTCCACACTGATAAGTACCCCGGACAACAAATCTATCAATATTCCCAACGGTGCCCTGAGCACAGGTTCTATAAACAATTGGTCGCATAACCCATATCGTAGGGTGCAGTGGGATGTGGGCATTTCTTACGGCGATGATTTCGATACCGCTAAAAACGCTCTTTTGGAGATTGTAAATGCGGATGAGATGGTTATACGTCCCGGTATAGAGCAGATAGATAAGGATGCGGAGGATGCCAGATTGAAGGATGAGTCAGACGCAGCTGCGTCTGCAGAGGCGGCAAACCCCACCCAGGCTAAAAAAGTGGGCTGGATAAAGCGCATTATTCAGCGTCAGAAAGAGAGGATTCAGGAGCGCAACGAGCGTCAGGTGGCGGCATTGCAGTCTCTTGTCAAGAGTCCTGTTGCTCTTCCGAGTGTGACAATCTCTGATTTAGGTGACAGTAGCGTCAATCTGGTTGTGAAGGCATGGGTGAGAACCGAAAACTATTGGACTGTTTATTACCGTATCCTGGAGAGGATATACACGGAGCTGCCTAAGAGCGGAGTTTCATTCCCGTTCCCGCAGATGGATGTCCACGTGGTCGCGATGCCCAAGAGCTGACCGGTGCTGTAAGATCTATAAGGTATAGAATGCTCCAAGTTTCCGTAAGGAAAAGTTGGAGCATTCCATTTATTTCCGTAATTTTGCGATACCATAGGCGCAGACTGCTCTTTTGGCAGCGGCTTCCGCGATAGTGTCGCGGTTCTCTCCATAGCCGATGAGCCTATGAAACCCGCACACCTTGTTGTGCCGGATACCCGGTTTTTCTATTGTCCGAGTGTCCGATTAGCTTGATAATAGAAAAAACAACATAATGACAAGTAAATGGAATTATTTACCCCTAACAACAGAAGAGCAGAAATTAGAAACAGAGTTAGATAAAAAATATGCTTCGTGCGCCCCGGTCGGCGAGCTGCTGATACAGAGAGGAATAACATCGGTTGAAGATGCCGAGAAGTTTTTTCATCCGTCGCTGAAAAATCTCCATGACCCGTTCCTTATGGAGGGTATGGCTGAGGCTGTGGCGCGGCTCAACAAAGCGTTGGGCTCAAAGGAGCGGATTATGGTGTATGGCGACTATGATGTGGACGGAACTACAGCTGTGTCGCTCGTATATAAATATCTGAGAAATTTTTACTCCAATGTGGACTATTATATTCCGAGCCGCGATGATGAGGGTTACGGAATATCGAAGCACAGCATTGACTATGCCGCTTCGATGGGGGTTTCACTGTTCATTGTCCTTGATTGCGGAATCAAGGCTATAGAAGAAGTTAAGTACGCCAAATCTATCGGCATCGACTTTATCATCTGCGACCATCATGTTCAGGATGATGAGTTGCCGCCGGCAGTCGCTATTCTCAATCCCAAGCTCGAAGGCAGCACATATCCTTGTTCTCATCTCAGCGGATGCGGGGTGGGATATAAATTCATGCAGGCGTTTGCCAAAAGCAACTCGCTTCCCCTTGCCGATCTTGAGAATATGCTTGATCTTGTCGCGGTAAGTATAGCTGCGGATATTGTTCCGATGGTGGACGAGAACAGGATTCTAGCATACCACGGTCTGCGCCGCCTCAATAACAATCCGAATCTCGGGCTTCGCGCTATTATACGCACATG
>CAMWYV010000113.1 GCA_947178565.1 uncultured Porphyromonadaceae bacterium
GTGATAATCATAATATCACCGACCCTGAATTCCTTATTCATTCCTCCGGCTGCATTGCTAACAAAAAGAGTCTGAATACCAAGCTCTTTCATAACTCTTACCGGAAAAGTGACCTGCTTCATATCATAGCCTTCATAGTAATGAAAACGACCTTGCATAGCCATTACCGGTTTTGAACCCAATTTTCCGAAAATCAGGTTTCCGCTATGACCTTCCACTGTCGATACCGGGAAGTTGGGAATAGAAGTATAGGGTATGAACTGTTTCTCGGAAATATGGTCAACAAGTGCGCCAAGACCTGTTCCCAAAATGATTGCAGTATCAGGTATTGATTTAACCTGTGACCGGATATAATCGGCACTTTCTTTTATCTTATTAAGCATTTCGTATATATTTTGATTATTAATAAACAATTTTGAGACTGAAAGCAGTTCAATTACCAGGTGATTTCCTCAAAATCTGCTTCAACACAGAAGCCAAGTTCTCACCGTCATGAGGAACAAATTCCACTGATATAGGCAGATAAAATGATCGCGATCTCATATCCGGCGGGAAATATGGATTGTTGGAAAGTCTCACCGCATCTTTTTCCGTAGTGATAAGGAATTTATCCGGACTCTTTATTGTGGAGAATTTCTTCTGTATTGCAACCATATCGGAATGGTTGAAATTATGGTGATCATTAAACACCATAACTTTAACCTTTATACCATAACTCCTAAGATAACGGATAAAAGGTCTTGGATTAGCCACTCCCGCTACCGCCAGCACCGTATTACCTGGTCCCATGTGGCATAATTCCGGCACCTTTTCCCCTCTCAATGATTCAGGGAACAACGGCACCAATGGAAGATAGCAATATTTTGAGAAGAGGAGATGCTGATATGGAAACAGATCAAAGGTTTCCTTGAAAATACGGTAATCTACCGGCTTCATATCATTGGGACATTTGGTCAACACAACAATATCGGCTCTGTTCATTGCCTTTACCGGCTCTCTCAACCTACCTAATGGCAAAAGAGAATCATTATACAACGGGCTTGAATGCTCTGTAAGAAGAACTGAAATTTTCGGTTTAACGTATCTATGCTGAAATGCATCGTCAAGCACAATAAGATTGAGGCTCGGATCAAGCTCAAGCATACGGCGGATACCATCCACTCTCTTCTCACAAACAGCCACCATTATCCCCTTTCTCTCAAACTTTCGATATATCTGATATGGCTCGTCGCCGATATCCTCAGGGCGAGAGTTAGCGCTTGCAAGAACGAACCCCTTAGTCTTGCGACGGTATCCGCGACTGAGCATTCCTATGCGATACTCGCCCGTGAGAGCATTTATCACATACTCAGTGTGAGGAGTTTTTCCAGCCCCACCGACAGTGAGGTTTCCTACTGCAATAACCGGAATATGAAATGACTGCTGCTTTAATATACCCTTGTTAAACATAAGGTTGCGTATTCCCACTCCCATGCCGTACAGCAGCGACAGTGGAAACAAGAACAATGATGCCAAGCAACCTTTTTTTGCCATTAAGCTCTGTGTTTACTTTATTTCAATAAAATCCATGCGAGCCTGCAGCGGGTCAATATTCTTCATGTAATTTGTCAGTTCATAGAACTTCATATTCTCTTCACCGACAAAATCCTTGATTATAGACACTTTCATTGTTTTAGTCATATCAAGCATCTCTTCCCACCATTTGAATTTCACCTTAGGATACTCCTTAATATAATAGTTTCCATCACAATCAAGCTCATTGACAACGGAAGCTATTGCAGCATCAAGTCCGCCCAGATAATCAACCAATCCGATTTCCAAAGCTTTCTTACCGGACCAGACTCTGCCCTCTGCGATAGACTTGATGGAATCGACTGAAAGCCCTCTGCCATCGGCACATCTTTTGACAAAAAGTTCATAGCCATTTTCAACCATTGCCTGCATAGCCGCTTTCTGATCTCCCGACATTGCTTTGTAGAAATTAGGAAACTGTCCCTTATTGGTTGCAACTGTAGCGGTATTTATCCCGATTCTGTCAGACAGCAGTTTTTCTGCATTGGGAATAAGACCGAATATGCCGATTGAACCGGTAAGGGTCACAGGCTCTGCAAAAATCTTATCGGCTCCACAAGAAATATAATAACCTCCTGAAGCGGCATAATCGCCCATTGACACATAAAACGGTTTATCGGTACGACTCTTGAATTGCTGCAATGCCTCCCAAATCTGCTCTGAGGCAAATGCGCTGCCGCCGCCCGAATTTACGCGCAGAATAAGGGCATCGACATCATCATTGTCTGCCAGCTCAAGAATCTGAGGCACCATACGCTCACTGGCAATACCGCCCTCGCCGTTTTCAGTGATATCACCAACCGCATAAAGCACCGCAATCTCTTTCTTGTTCTTTATGCTCTTTTTATCAGACTCACGCGCAAGAGCATACTTGTCAAACTCTATCAGGTTTGGCTTGGATTCATCCTCATCCAGTCCGCTGACACGTGCGAGAAGACTATCCATCTGATGCCGATACAATGTAGCGTCTGCCAGACGGGTGGCAATATAATACCCGGTATCTTTCGTATAGGTGAAACTGTCAGCCCAATCGGTAACTGTTGAATTCTCAACCTTACGGCCAACCGCGATATTATTTCTGAGATGATCCCAGATATTAGTAAGAAACTCTGATGTCTGGATACGATTTGCTTCGCTCATATCACTGAGAATAAACGGCTCGACAGCACTTTTGAATGTCCCGACCTTGACAACTTGCACCTCAACACCTGCTTTTTCAAGTAAATTCTTGAAGTATAAAGTGGTTGATGCCAGACCATGCACATCAATCACACCGATAGGATTTACGAAAAGCGAATCAGCTGTAGAGGCTATGATATAATCTGCCTGCGAATAGGTGTCTCCGTAAGCCATAATCCACTTACCGCTTTGCGAGAATTCCTTTAAGGCTTTTACTATCGCCTCAATCTGGGCAAGCCCAGCACTAACACCTTTACAATCAAGGTAAATACCTTCAATATCTTTATCTTCGGCTGCCGATTTAATGCTTGACACGAGAGTGTTAAGAGGCAACTGCCTAACTTCGTTTCCATAAAGCTCACTAAGAATATCCTTGGGTGCTTCGCGATCAACAACCTCTCCGGAGAGAGTGATGCCAAGCACGCTCTGTTTCTTAATCTTCGGCACATCCACATTTGAAGCTGAGGAAGCCGCTATAACTCCAATCGTTACAAATACAAGCACTCCGAAGAGCAAAATCGACACCCACACGCCTGCGAGTGCACCTAAGAATGAGATAAAAAAACGTTTCATCAGTCTTGTCCGTTATTGACCGGCAACGCAAGCATCGCCGCTATTTCCGGCAAAGTTATAAAAAAATCTATAAATCTATGATTTATTTATTCGCCAACCACTTGAATATATAATCATACACAGCCATTCTCACATTCGGCGACGAGAGAATCAGGTCATGGAGTCCACCGTTTACTCTTACCGGGGTGACATTCATACTCAACTTGCAGCCTAAAGTTTTTATATCGGTTACATCCAGAACTGCATCACTATTCTGAGCCCCTTCACTCCATTTGTCTCCGTAATAGCTTCGAGCACTATACATGAGCAACACTGGCACATGAATGCCGTATGGATGCTTTTTCAATTCATTCTGCGCCTTTGTTATAGCCCTCACCCATCCCGCAGTGACATCGGGCGATGGCGAAACCTTCCAGTCTCGATTGAACACCCACTCTCCATGTTTCTCTGCTTCAAGACTTTCACCATAAACCGTACTATCACCCTGCTTTATCTTAAAGTTAGGGAAAACCGCTCCGAGAGCCGACACCAACGGTACAAATTTTTCCATCTTTCCAAGATTCCAGTCAAGAAAAGGGCTGTTCAAAATCAATGCCTTTACCGGAGCGTGAGGATTCATCTGCATATAATAAGCGGCTATAAGACCGCCGGTTGAATGCCCCATCAATATGATGTTGTTTATACCGGCATTCTCCATCTCCGTGAGCGCCGAATCTATGTCAGCGAAATATTCTTTCAGATTCCTTGTATCAAACTTCTTCTGACCGGGGAGAATAGATCTGCCGTACTTGCGCAAATCCACGGCATAGAAGTCGTAACAATGGATATTAAACATTTCGCCTAACTGTCCCTGAAAGAAATAATCATTGAAGCCGTGAATGTACAGCAATCCACTCTTAATGCCGGCAGTCGTCTTGCATCCGCACAGGCGGCGGATTATAGTGCTTCTCACCTCACCACTGTAATCTTTAGGTTGTGACACATATCTCATCTGAAATCCGTCACCGAGCACATCATTCTCCCATGCGGCTGCTATAGAAAAGCCGAACATTATAACCAAACCGGTCAGTAGTAACCGCTGTAAAAAACTTTTTTTCATATAAAATATGGTATTATTCTGTAAATTTACTTCTTTTGAATTACATAAGTCACTATTGGTTCAAAAAACATTAAATAAGAATAAATATTTTGACGATTGAGGTATATGTCTTAATTTTGGCAC
Source organism: uncultured Porphyromonadaceae bacterium (assembly GCA_947178565.1). GTDB lineage: Bacteria > Bacteroidota > Bacteroidia > Bacteroidales > Muribaculaceae > Paramuribaculum. Next base: position 4,547 of record CAMWYV010000113.1, read on the forward strand.
ACCTAATAAATAAAGAAGTTTATATCACATTACTTATACCTTTTGTCGCTATGACTGACATAATTGAAATTTTTAATCAATACCTTAGCCACTACGACAGCATAGATATAGCGGAGTCGGAATTCAAGAAGAACCTTCATGAAGATCCGGAACTGAAGGAAGCATATCGTGAATGGTGTCATGATGTAGGGAGTTCCGAGCATCGTGGTTTTTATGACTACGCCGAAGAATTTATTGAATCTCAAAACGATGTGTGGAACACTTTAAACGACATGGATGAATAATCTCAGATTTCCCGCCGAATGGGAGAAAGAATGCGCAATTCTGCTCGCCATGCCGCATTCAGGCACAGATTGGAATTATATGCTCGATGAAGTGACTGAATGTTATGTGCGGCTTGTCAAAGCATTTGCATCTAAAGGAATCATTTCTATAATTGTATCTCCGGACTCCCGGCACACCGAATCTCTTTTGTCAGACGTTGACCCGTCGAAAGTAATATACTTTGATGCAGAGACAAATGACACATGGACCAGGGACTATGGACCTATCGCTATTGAAA
>CAMWYV010000114.1 GCA_947178565.1 uncultured Porphyromonadaceae bacterium
ACATTATACTCTCTCAAATATTCATCTGTACCCTGTTTGGGAACAGTTTGTCTCAAAAAATATTTATACAGGCTTGTAAATGACTTATATTTTTCTGTTGTCTTTATTATGGAGTTGTGAGATTAAATAGCTTATAACAAGTGTTATATGCTGAAATAGTTTTGATAATGGATTTAGATTAGTCATACTATATTGCATAAATATCCTGCCGAATCTAATTTTGTGATGCAATCGGGTGAAATAGTTTGATTGTATAAGATGAAAGGTGATATTTGAAGTAAGAAGTGCATAATAGTAATGTGTTTTATGTTAGGTTTGGCAGTCTGAAAATATCAGACTAAAAATTAAGCCGCTCCGTGAGGAACGGCTTATTTCTTTTATTAGCCATTATTTATTCCGGTGAATGTATTACAAGATCCAAAAGTGCTCGACGCGATACGATTTTTATTTCGGTATTGTTAAATTCAATCATACCTCTGTCTCTCATCTGTTCCAGTGTGGATAGGAAAGAACTCCTCTGTACACCGAAGAGACTATATAAATCTCGTTGCCTACACTGTAGCTTTATATCTTTGCCTCCCGGTTGGGTAAGCGCGATGATCCAGAATGCAATACGCTCCTCCAGCGCACCGGCAGCAACAGCGAGCACACCGTCAACTGCTTTCTGAGCGTTGACGGAAACCATATTAAGATAGTTGAACAGGAATATACGGTCTATATTCAATATATCCAGAAAGTCCTGTTTGCTTACCTGCACTATCGCCACAGTGTCAATGGCTATGACCTCAACTGGGTAGCGGGTGTCTCTGCCAAATAGGAAGTCAGGGCATATGACATCCGGAGCTGTGAGAGTTTGACTGACTTTAAATCTGCCATCATTGTTTGACGCGATAGACCTCACGCTGCCGCTTATAATAAATTTCAAGTGAGTGCACTCTTCGCGCGCTTCGATAATTCTTTCTCCAGGCAGGTACTTCAGAAAATGAAACTTAGCCTTGCCTACGATTTCAGATATGCGTGCCATGCTAGCCCCTTTGAAGAGGGGCAGTTCAAGAAGGATCTCATACATACTATCCATTTCACTTGACATTTTGATTATTAAAACTATTAAGAGTGCCCTTGTTTTTTCGTTCTCCCTTTTCCTTATAGTAGAGCTGGAGAGAGTTTACGGTATTCTGCCACGCTATATATGCCGCAGGACCCACAGAACTTACCGGATTAAGGTAAGTCAGAGCCATCCATATTGCAAGTACTGTGTTTTTCTGACCCAATCCCTGAGCACCGGCGATTTTATCATCGAACCGAGCTCCGATTTTGCGCCCTCCATAAAATTGTAGTCCACACATGATTCCTGCAATCAATGCGATGGCTATCATTGTCGGAATTTTACCGGGTGGCTCACTCATCACAAAGCTAACGGATCTTCCTACAACGATAAAAAGCGACACAGCCCAAATGTAGAAGCTCCATGACTGACGCTGTGCAATCGTGTGATGTGCTTTCGGACTGATACGCATGAGCACGAGTGCGCATATGAGAGGTGCGATTATCAGAGGGAATACTTTGATAGCAATATCGCGTATGGAGATGACAAACTCTACGCTGCCACCGTTTATCGCACTGAAAACTAAAGGTGCGCTGACTGCAACAGTGATATTGCTGGCAAGAGAATATGCTATCAGTCTCGGCACACTGCCGCCAAGCATACCTGTGATTACAGGGGCAGCCGTAGCGGTTGGGCAAAACACACATATCATAGCTCCCTGAGCTATATCGTCTCCAAAAGGCAATAATAAGAAATACACAATAGCCGCTCCTGCCATCTGCACTCCAAGAAGTGCCCAGGTCATTCCTGTCAGCTTCAGTTCTGCAGGCTTTACACGGCAAAAAGTGATGAACAGCATAATGAATATAAGATAAGGAGCAGTCGGCTCCAATAATCCCATATAATTATGAAGCATGATTCCACAAAGCATCGCCCCGGGCAATATCCACGGTTTTATCCGCTGTAATCTCACACTATGTTTCATCTTGGTGCAAAGTTAGTAATATTTGAATAAAATACTCGGTTTCTTTATAAGCTCTTATATCATTATTAACCAAATTTCTATATGATTTATAATATTATATCCGGTAGCGGTATTAAACCTTTTCACTCCTTCTCTGTCTATATATCTGGACGTTGAAATTTAAACCAATCACTCATAATGACTACTACATTCAAGCACCGCTTAGCGGCATTGTCATGTATCGCGCTATGCGCTTTATCTGTAATGGCTTATAATATCAGAGGGGTTATATCCGATCAAGATGGAGAACTTCTACCCGGAGCGACTGTCAAGCTACTTGCTGCGCGCGATTCGGTCTTTATTAAGGGAGTTAAGACCACAAACAACGGAAATTTTAACTTTACGGATGTGTCAAACGGCAAGTATATTGTCCAGACCAGCTATCTTGGCTATACTACGGATCACCGTAATGTGAATGTGAAAGGCGCAAGTGTCCGTCTTGACACAATATATCTTTCGGAGAATGCTCACGAGCTTGGTGAAGTAGTAGTAAAAGGAGTCCAGACTGAGATTAAGGTTATGGAGGATACTATTGAATATAATGCTTCTTCATATAAGACGCAACCGAATGCCGTAGTCGAGGATCTTCTAAAGCGCCTCCCCGGTGTAGAAGTCGGTTCGGATGGTAAAATTACCTCAAATGGAAAGGAAGTAAAAAAGATACTTGTCGAGGGGAAAGAATTTTTCAGTGATGATCCGCAGGTCGCTTCAAAAAACCTACCAGTAGATATGATTGATAAGCTTCAGGTCGTTGACCGCAAGAGTGACCTTGCCAGAATGACCGGAGTTGATGACGGAGAAGAGGAGACAGTCATAAATCTCACTGTTAAGAAAGGTATGAAAAACGGTTGGTTCGGTAATGTTGAGGCGGGATACGGTACACAGGACAGATATAACGCGAATTTTAACGTTAACCGTTTTTGGAATGACAATCAGGTTACGTTGCTCGGCAATTTAAATAATATAAATCAACTCGGATTTACCGATGGCAACGGCTCACGCTTTCGCCGCTTCGGAGGCACAAACGGAATCACTACTTCGCAGGCTTTAGGTGTAAACTTTAACGTCGGCAACAAGGAAATTCTCAGAGTCGGTGGCAACGTGATGTACAATCATACTGACCGAAACACTATTAACGAAACGGAGCGTGAATACATTCTCTCTCCACAATACGCGTCTATAAAAAAATATACCCGTGATAAGGGGCACAATTTTCGGGGTGATTTCCGTGTGCAGTGGAATCCCGATTCATTTAATTCACTTGAATTCCGTCCGCGAATTTCATATAACATAAATGATTCATGGAGTCTTGACTCAACATATACGACCTCCAGCGATGCTCTACGCAAGGCTATCAGCCGTAGCTTCAATGAATCATCGTCAAACGGCAGGTCACTGGAATTTGGTGCCGATCTTATCTATAATCACAAATTCCGTGCAAAGAGAGGACGCTCTTTCTCGGTGAATATGAGCTACAGTCACTCAAATGTGCGTGAAGATGAAAATTCCTACTCACGCAATATTTTCTATCTCTTCAACGATTCAACCGACATTTATGATCAATATACCGACAATCACACTTGGAGTGATAATGTGAGTGGACGACTCACCTGGACTGAGCCTCTCGGTGATGCGAGTAACGGTCGCTTCATCAAACTGGCATATCGTGCGAACTACAGATGGAATAATGCGGATAAGCTGGTGTATGACGCATATCCTTATGAATATGATCCTCTTGGTGAAATTATTGACTATGTGTATGAAAACCTTAACGGAGATCTCAGCAACCGTTTCCGTAATGACTACTTCAATCAGGATGTGCGTCTCAGTTTTCAGCAGATAACCAAGAAACTTAACATTGAAGCAGGCATCTCTTTCGTGCCTCAGATGAGTAAGAGTATAGACCTTATAAATGATGCGCGAAACATTCCAGAGAGATGGGTTCTCAACTTTGCTCCGTTTGTAAACTATCGCCATAGGTTCAGCAAATCCCGCTCTTTGAATGTGCGTTATAACGGTCGTTCAGCTCAGCCATCCATCAGTCAGTTACAACCAGTTCCTGATATGTCCAACCCCATGAATGTTGTGTATGGTAATCCTGATTTGAAACCATCATTCACCCATTCGATGAATTTACGGTTTCAGGACTTCAATCAGCAGAGTCAGCGATCAGTAATGCTTATGGCGAACGCATCTGTTATGCAGAACTCTATAATCTCTATTGTAGAAAGAAATGCTGAGACCGGTGCGCAGGAGACGCGTTACAGAAACATAAGCGGAATATGGAATGCTATGCTCGGAAATATGATATCCATGCCTTTCCGCAATAAATACTGGCAGTTCTCTAATAATATTTTTATGAATTTCAGCCACGGAATTGGTTATACCAATGGACAGAGAAACAATAGTGACGCTTTCCGTCTAAATCTTTCACCCGGTATTGCCTTCCGTCCCGAGAATCTGGAATTTGATTTGCGTCCCAGATACGGACTTCAAACCACTCATAATAGTGTGAATGTGAAAAGTAATCAGACCGTTCACTCGTACGGCGGTTCATTTTCGGCATATTATCGCACACCAATAAATATAATTCTTGCCAGTGATGTCACTTTCACAGCTACCCAGGGTTATTCTGCCGGATTTGATAGAAACGAATGGCTTTGGAATGCCTCGATTTCATACGAAGCCCTTCGTGACCGTTCTCTTACTTTTTCAGCAAAGGCTTATGATATTCTTGACCAACGGAACAGTATAGGTCGTACCTCTTCAGCCAACTATATAGACGATGTGATAAACAATACTCTATCGCGTTATATAATGTTCTCTGTAAGTTACCGATTCAATACTTTCGGCAAGGGCAAGCAGCCTGCCGGTCGCAATATGGGACCCGGCGGTCCCGGTGGCCCCGGTGGTGCTCATGGGGGTAGAATGGGCGGTGGTGGTCGCCCGATGTAGAGTCTCACAAAGAGGCGCGCGGATTATATCAACGCGCCACCAGGTGTTTTTT
>CAMWYV010000115.1 GCA_947178565.1 uncultured Porphyromonadaceae bacterium
CGTGCGGCGGCTTTTGCGAGTTCGGGATTTGAGGCGGGATTGATGTGCCGTCCCGGATATACTCCGAATAGATGGCTCTGATGGCGGTGTGTCGGTTCTGGATCTTCCCAGTCATAATACCATTCCTGCAAGTTGCCTTTGGCACCGATTTTATACGGATGAAGTTTCTTGAGCGTTTTGTCGATGCGTGCGCGGAGTTCCTTGTCCACTCCGAGAGCGGCAGCGGCATCGCGGGCATCTATGAGACACTGGCGTGTCATGGCGAGGTCGGCAGTACCGCCATAGAGGGTTGCTCCCACATAGCCGTCAGGCGCATAGAAGAGGTTTTCAGGCGAAGTGCCTGGCGAAGTTATCAGTTCGCCGTTTTTCTCAATCAGCCAGTCAAGGCAGAATAGAGCGGCTCCTTTGAGCGCATCATAGTTCTCCTTGAGAAACTCTTTGTCGCCTGTGAACAGGTAGTGATCCCAGATATGTGTTGCAAGCCATGCACCTCCCATAGTCCAGTTTGCCCATGAGGGATGACCGACATTTAGTCCCACAGGATTGGTTGTAGCCCATATGTCGGAGTTTTGTCCGAGGCTCCAGCCTCCGTTATCCACTCCGTAATAGCTTTTTGCGGTAGCTTGTCCCGCACTTGGTGAGGAGAGATTTCTGATGAAAGTGAGGAGGGGATTGTGGAGTTCGCTAAGGTTTGTAACCTCGGCACCCCAGTAGTTTTCTTCAAGATTGATATTGGTAGTATAGTTGGAGCTCCATGGCGGTAGGAGATATTCATTCCACAGCCCTTGCAGATTTGCCGGCACTCCCGGTGTGCGTGAGCAGGATATGAGGAGGTATCTGCCGAACTGGAAGAAGAGTTCTTCAAGATCTGGATTGACAGCGGCTGAGTCGATGTATGTCTTCAACTGCTCGTCGGTGGGTAGAGCGGCGATTTCGGGGGCGGTGGTGCCGAAATCTATGCTCACGCGGTCAAAGAGATTCTTGTAATCGGCAACATGACGGCTTTTCAACTCGTCATAGCTCTTTGCGGCAGCGGCTTTGATGCGGTTAGCGGCAAGTGTCTTGTAATCCTTGCCCTCGGTAGCCGGATTTTTGTCAAATCCGTTGAAGCTCGTGGCATTTGTGACAATCACGGTGAGAGTTTTCACTCCTGTAGCTTTGAGCTGTCCGGCTTCAGTTGCGGTGACGGTGCCACCTTCGTTGAGTGCCTTTGCGATAGTGCGGAAGCGGGTGCCCCTGTCCGGGTCGTAAAGATGCTTCGGGTTGCCGCTGTTGTTATAATACACCGGCAAGGAGTGGTATGCGGCATATCCGGTGGATGTGAGTTCGTTGCCTGTAGCTGTAACAGAGTGAGGCAGCTGGCTGTCAAGCGAAATCACTGCGTCTAATCCTGCGGGGTCGGCGGTGGTGATTCGCACGATGATGACGGAGTCGGGGGCGGATGCGAAATATTCACTCATAACCGGATAGCCGGCTGCTGTGTATGCCGCCGATGCGAGCGCGCTGTCGATGTCAAGCGCGCGTCGATAGTCGGCGGGCAGGGTGTTCGGGCGGTTGAGATAATCTATTTTAAGGGTGCCGAGGGGTTGATAATTGTCGGTGTAGTGTCCCTGCACCTTGAGTTGCAGTGAATCTGCGGCACGATAATTTTCAGCATCAAGGGCGGCTCTGATTTCCGGGATCGCCTTGTATGCGTCCGGGGTAGTCACTCCGTTTTCCGGCTCTCCGGTCCAGAGTGTGATGTCGTTGAGCGACAGGCGTTCGCCTCTCTGGTCGCCGTAAATTATTGCTCCGAGAGTGCCGTTACCTATTATCAGTGCCTCTTCAAAGAATTTGGCGGGATGGTTGTACTTAAGCACATTTCCGGCACAGGCGCATATTGCAGTCGCGCAAGCCATTGCTATAAAAGCTGTTTTTTTCATGTCAAGTCAAGGTGTTGGTTATGTTGTTGCTACAAAGATAGTAAAAAAATACTACGCTTGCATCGGATTGGTCATTGCTGAGTCGTGTTGACTCAATCAACGATAAGTAAAGCAGTTTTTATCTGAAAATTGATAAATTTAGCTGTTTGATTCTGTTACCCTTGAGTCTCGGATCTCTTATTGCCGGTTCCTCGCTGATCAGCTTTTTAATTCTATCGGAATAATGACTAAGGTCAGTTATGCCGGTAGTATATTTTGTTCTGAAAAAGTCATCAAGAATGGAAGTGATTACAGAATCCAAGCCACTGAAATTATATAGGATTTCGGATGCACTTAACACGAATGCTTTTTCTTCCGGCGTTAATTCTCTCAAATCAACAATGTTCCCTTTGTTTAAATCGTTAGGTTCAAATTTCACCAGACCATTACCATATTGACGGGAATTATCTAAAAATATTTCTTTTGCGAGATCTGTGACAAGGTAGGCAAAGAGAATGTCTGTATCAATGACTCCGGTGTTATATATGCAGTGAAATGTAGTTAAGTTATATACGTTAGCCTTATTCCGGATAAATCTCAAACCTTTCCTGCTGAACACTGTTACCCAAATCGGTGATGGTTTCCTGTTTTCAAGAGCATACCAAGGTGAACGTCTTGAGGTCAGGTATTTTTTGTCAGTACCGCTTTCTTTACCAAGAGAGATGTAATCACGCACCTGTGGGATGGTTTCGTTTGAATAACCGTTAAAGAGAAAAACGGTTTTATCTTGATTGACAAGGTTCTCAAAGTCAGCTTCCGTGAAAGTGAGCTTTTGTATGTCTGCCGCATGGCAAATGCAACGTCGAAAGGCACTTTCCGGTAGATTGTATGAATCAATTTTCGAAGCCTTGAATGTGAAGTAATCGTTAGCTCCTGTCGCAATTCCGCGTGATACTTTTGCGAATGTTGAGAATGGAACAAGTTTATTATATCTGGCAGATAGAGTGCCGTCATAATATTGTCTCCATTTGATTTCCGGGTTTAATTGATGTAAAGCGTAAGATTTGTACTTAACGAGTGAAGAATATAACTCAGACGTATCGCTAACCTTAGAGAAATAAACACTGTTCTGATGAGCACTCTTTTCGCAAAGAAGAATGGAAGCGGTTGTCAAGGCATTATCAAATGCGCATTGTGTGAAATCAACAATGATAATGTGTTTTAACGCACCACTTTTCAGAAGTGCTCGTTTTACCTCGATACCATAATCGGAATTCAGGAATTCAGATGGGATAATATATGCCATTCGAGCACCATCCTTCATTTGATAAATTGACTTCAGAAGGAAGAGTGTATAAATATTGGTGAAACCGTTCAGGCGGGTGTGTAATTTGTTATTAATTATTGGTATAAGGGTCTCATTGTCATAATCGTGGAATTTGAGATAGGGGGGATTGCATATAATGCCATCATATTTTTCTGTCCACGTTGCGGTAATGTAATTATCATTGATGATATTAACCTCATATTTTGTTTCGGCAAAATTTTGACAGGCGTATCTAAAAATTGTTTCGTCTATGTCATATCCGACAACTCGTATCTGAGGGTTGAGTTTCAGCAGTGATCTGCTAAACATACCAAGACCGAACGCCGGTTCGAGAATGTCAAGTTTCCCTTTCTTGCCACCGATTACCCATGATGCCATGAAGTCAGAAATATGCTCCGGAGTAAAAAACTGGGCATATTTTTTTCTATGGCTATATGAAATAGTGTTTATGTATTCTTTTTCGAGAATCATAGGTTGCAGCTAAACAAAGAGTCGAAATTACATTTGTCCAAAAATGCCTCACCTCCATCAAACTTCACATAAAAGAGTAGTCTTCCCTTGTTTAATTCTTTTCTAACGCTGTGGTGACTGGGTTGGGTTAGCGATTGCGCCAAGCAAATTCCGTCTTGTGATGGAATCTTTATGGTCGTCTTGTTCTGGTTCTTGGCATCCTGCTCTATGAAATATTTGATGTCCTCCAGGTCAGGATTTGATATGAGTTCCAGTAGATACTTGAAAGAGATACCATAAATGCGGTCAAAGAATACTTGAACATAATAATGTGGTACACCATAAGTCATAATCCACTTATAAACCACTTTAATGTCTTCAATTTTGGGAGTAATCGACAGTGAATTCCTTTTTTGGATATTTTTCAGGCATTCCTTGATTTCTGATAGTTTCAGTGATAAGTCTGTCAAGCGCTGGGAAGAGTGCCACGATGGTTTTCTGAAATCAAGAGTTCTAACGGAATTTTCATCCAACTGTTGCAATATTTGGATGAATTCAGGTCGCTTTTGTTGAAGCAAATCGGTATAACCTGATAATATTTCATTTTTTAATTCTATCGCTCTATCAGTATTCTCGCGAATAATCCGATTAACTTCTTCTGTATATTTATTTATCAGAAATGCGCTTGAACGAACTTCGATACCGGCAATGGCTTTAGACACATACTCGTTTATCTCAGTACTTTTTTGAGAGCTAATGTCATAGCCAAGCTGCTCATCAAAGTCACATTTATTGAACAGAAGTATGTCCGGTCTTTTACCAATTGTATCCAATTCGTCTTGGTAATCATTGAACAACTTCTCAAATCCTGGTTCACCGGCGACCAAATTGTCAGACTTACCATATTTAACTGCCACAATTTCATCGGAATTGCCATTGATAGCTCTAAAAATAACATCCTCAGCCCAATCACCCTGTTGTTTATTCGTGATAAACTCAGACGTGGCTTGTGTCGGTGTTGATGCCTTGCTTCGCGGTGTATCAAAATTGATAAGTCCGGTATGGATATTCTTGCAGATATTACTAATGGCGTCTTTATATGTGGTCATATCGTTTGCTGTTATAATGCTTTTGGTGAGGGTGAAGGGGGATGTATGTAACGGGGTGTTTTTTAGTCTGTTATCAACATGAGGTTTTGTGAATCTCTCAAGTGAGGCTGCAATTTACAAAAAAAAACGCAGATGATAATCAAGAACGCATAAAACGAAAGTAATCGATAGAAATATTACGCTTGCATCGGATTGCCGGGCAGTATGATGCCTTGGCGTTGTAGTTTTCTCCTCATCTGGCGGGTCATGGGGAAGGGTGGGGTCGGCGGCATGGTTTC
>CAMWYV010000116.1 GCA_947178565.1 uncultured Porphyromonadaceae bacterium
TCCGAGAGATGTGAAACTGCCGGTGAAGTTGATATGCTGGTAAATTTCATCAGCGATAATGGTGATTTCAGGGTGATTTTCGAGTACTTTCACCAATCCCAGCAACTCATCTTTTGTATAGACGCTACCGGTGGGGTTGGAGGGAGAACATATGATAATAAGGCGTGTACGCGGAGTGATAGCCTTTTCAAGCTGTGCGGGGGTGATTTTGAAGTCCTGCTCTATTCCGGCGGGAACAAGCACGTTGGTGCCCTCGGCGAGTTTCACCATCTCCACATAGCTTACCCATGCGGGGGTGGGGATGATTACCTCATCGCCGGGATTGACTATGCTGAGCACCGCGTTGCAGAGCGCCTGCTTGGCACCGCCGCCAACCACAATCTGTTCGGGCGCATATTCCACACCGTTAACTTCAAGGAGATTCTGCGCGATTGCTTTGCGGAGCGACATATAGCCAGCTACCGGAGTGTAGAAAGTGAAGTTTTCATCTATCGCTTTTTTTGCCGCCTCTTTTATATGGTGCGGGGTATTGAAATCGGGCTCACCGACAGAAAGATTGATAACATCCACTCCCTGAGCTTTCAGCTCGGAGCTCTTCTGGCTCATCGCAAGGGTTTGTGAAGGAGAAAGATTTGCCACACGGTCGGAAATATGAATCATAGCTTGAAATTATTATTATTTTTCTTCTGCAAAGATAGTGATTGTAGTGAACTTTGTGACTTATAACCGCTATAAAACACTGTGGAATATCCGGTATTTTTACCGCGTTTTTTTTACACTTTTACGGAAAACGCAGTTTTTTAAGGGTAAATTTTATAGGAAAACGCAGTTTTTTGAGGGTGAATTTTATAGGAAAACGCAGTAAATTACAATTAATGTATTAGCATTTATCTGTGTGTCAGCTTTGTAGGTAAATGTTAGAAGCAGCTTGTTTATAGTAGGCTTTATTTATGGTAAAAGTGATGAATCCTGCGTTGAGGAGCGGTGAACTTTTGGATATTCCGGGTGGTTATTAATGATGAAATGTACAATTAAATTAAAGCAACTATGGATACTGATGTTTTGAAAAAGCTCCAGCAGGAGAAAGGTACTGTTCTCGTTGAATTTTATGCAACATGGTGCCCTCATTGCAGAAAAATGATGCCTGTGGTCGATGATGTCAAGGCTTTGCTTGACGGTAAGGTGCCTGTTTATCAGTTTGATATAGACAAGTATTCCGAACTTGCCGATGAACTCAAGGTCGAGACTATTCCTACTTTTATGGTGTTTAAAAACGGCGGACTCAAATGGAGAGTAAGCGGTGAAATGGAAGGGGATGCGCTCTATGGCAAGGTAGCTGAATATATGGATTGAAAATGAGGCGGAAGGGAAGCATATTCTCGGACTTTCTGACCGAGCTTGAGGTGCCGCATACCTTAAGCGCGAGTGATGCCGCATTTGCCGGCATGAACTTTCAGTCGCTTTTCGGTTTCTCGCGCCTGCTTAACAGCTACGGCATTGATTCGGATGCATATACCCTTACCGATAAGGATGAGGCAACGGTTATTCCGGTGCCTTATCTTGCGCAGCTTAAAGACGGTTTTGTTATTGTGACAGGGTATGATGATGACTCTGTTACATATAGATGCCGCGAAAGGGTGCTTACAAAGCCTAAGGATCAATTCGCCGATTCCATGACAGGAGTTGTTCTTATTGCCTATCCGCGCGATAATGCCGGTGAACCGGATTATGGCAAACACAGATTCTTTGAAATTGCTTCCTCTGTTAAACTGTGGCTTCTGATTGTATGCTCCGCAGCTCTCGCTGTTTTCGGCTTCGTTGAGGCAGGTCTATGGAAGGATATGGCAACCATATTCCTGACTCTTGTGAATTTTGCCGGTATAGGTGTTACCTGGCTGCTGATTTTGAAATCGTTGAAAGTAAGCAGCGGCTCGGCGGACAAAATCTGCGGTATACTGAAAGAGCACGGCTGCGACACGGTGCTTGAGCAGAAGGCGTCCAAATTTTTCGGTCTCTTCGGATGGAGCGAGGTGGGATTCACATATTTCACCCTTTCGACTCTCTATCTGTTCCTTTTTCCGCAATATATAGGATGCCTTGCGCTGATAAACGGTTGCTGCCTGCCGTTCACGGTATGGAGTATATGGTATCAGCGGTTCCGTCTCCACACATGGTGCACCCTTTGTGTTATCACCCAGTGCCTGCTGTGGCTGCAATTTTTCTGCTACCTGTCAGGCGGATTCTGGACCGGAATCTTTGACAATATCGTGCCACTGATAGCTATGGGCGCCGGATATGTTGCCGGGCTTATGGGACTCAACAGAGTTATGACTTTTATAGAGAAAATAAAAAAGTGAGTTATTATGAGAAATATAGCGAAAGTGATTCCGGACGGAGCCGTTAAGATGACACCGGCTGAGATGAATAAAATACATTTTGAAACAGGCAGACACTCGGAGCGAGATTCCGATTCGGCTGTAAAACCTGCAAAGTGAATAAAAAGCTGTACTTCCCGCCAATAACAGGCGGGAAGTGTTATATTTGCAAATAAAAAAATAAGATATAGCAATGAAAAAGAAAGTTTTACAGATTGCACTGCTTGTCGGTGCCATGGCGGTAAGTCTGTGCTCATGCTCGCGCACCGAGGAGCTTCTCGCAACTGTTCCCGCTTCAAGTCAGGGAGTTATAGCGTTAAATCTTGAATCAGTAGTATCTGCGTGCGGTTTGGAATTTAAGGATACCACTCTGGTGATTCCTGCATCCTTGCGTATGCCGGACGATTCACGCGCCCGGATAGAGAGAATTTTGCCGGAGCTTCGTGAGGCGGTAGATATATCGGATGTAGTTATATCAACGGTAGATAACAGGAATATATTCGCTACTTTCCTGCTCAAGGATCAGGAAATACTCCGTAATATTTTGACACAGAACGGAGCCTCTTCGCTTGGCGACAAGGATGGTTTCGATGCTTACGGTCTTGACGGTGTTACTGTTTATATCGGTGACGGTCAGGGATGGGCTGTCAGCGGTTCTGACAGCTATACTCCCAAAACTATTCTTGCTGAGTTGAAAAAAGGAAATTTCAAGAAGGAGTATCCTGAAATTTCTTCATTCCTCAGTGAGAACAAGATGATTAGTATTGCTGCAACCGGCAGGTCTATGAATCTTGGCGCAGACCGCTGGGTGTGTGCGGATATACAGAGTAAGAATAATGACATAGTGCTTGTGGCGCGTAGTCTTGATGCAGAGGGTAAGGTGATAGCCAACAGCTCGTTGAAGAGCCTGGATGCTTCTGCGCTGAGCCTTGTGCCTGACAATGCGGCTATTATTCTTGCCGCCGGACTGACAAAAGATATTGACTGGAATTCCATTCTGGTGATAGGCGCGTTTGCCGGCGGCTTCCAGACCGGCGGAATGCTTGAATCAGTAATCCCATATATCTCTAAGACTGACGGCACTATTGAACTCGCTGCTGCTCCGATAAACGGTGATGCATGGACAGCTCCCTCGATAATGAACTGGGATTTTGTGTTTGCCGCTCAGATGAATGCCGCTGACGGTGCTTCAGCCCTAAAGGCTGCGAGAGATTACCTCGGCAGTATGTTTACCGTTACTGATATAGACAACGGTTTTGTAGCCGGTATGCAGGGGATGAGTTTCAGAGTTACCTCGGCAGACGGTATCTTCTCGATAGTTAAAGGTGATATTAAGAGCGGAGCAGCGATGAAAGAATTCAGCGGTGACAGACTTGTTGTCAAAGCTGATATTCCCCGCGGTGTTCTGTTAAGAAATAGCGGTGTGTCGGTGGTGTCTGTTACCGGTGAGTCCGATACCGAGATGACAGTATCTCTGCCCGGCAGCGATAAGCCTCTGCTTCAGGCTGTTCTTGAAGAAATATTCAGATGAGTGCAAGGGAAATACAACTCCACGATGTGCTCCCTGCGGTGTTTTGCGGAATGGAGTCGGAGGAACGGATCGCCGAATCGCAGGTCTGGCTACGTAATGTGAGGTTTGAGCGCGGATGCCGCACTCTCATAGCTGCCGAGAGCGGTACCGGTAAATCATCGCTTTTGAGTTTTATATTCGGACGGCGGCGCGACTATATGGGCGAGATATATTTTGACGGCGGGAATGTGCGTGGTTTCACTTTAGACCGCTGGTGCAGCTTGCGCGGTCAGTCTCTCTCCCTCCTCCCTCAGGAGCTATGCCTCTTTCCGGAGCTTACCGCGTATGAGAATGTGGAGATAAAAAACCGGCTCACATCGCACAGAAGCGAAGAGTGGATAAAAGAGGCGTTTGAAATGCTTGAAATAGGTGACAGGGCTGATGTTTTGGCAAGAAAAATGTCGGTTGGGCAGCAGCAGAGGGTGGCGATAATACGCGCTCTCTGCCAGCCGTTTGACTTTTTGCTTCTTGATGAGCCGGTGAGTCATCTCGACAGCCGGAACAATTCCACCGTGGCAAAGCTCATAGAGAAAGCCGCGTCAGAGAATGGTGCCGGTGTGATAGTCACCTCGGTGGGCAATCATCTTGATATGGACTATAAACAAGTTATCAGATTATGAGCAAGGATATGGTTTGGCGGCTTTTGCGCAAGAATATCAGCGTGTGGCAGCTCGGAGGATATGCGGCTGCTACATTTACAGGGCTTGCCATTGTGCTCTGCGCTGTGCGATTCTATTGTGACGTTCATTCCGGAAGTGAGGGCGACGACCCGTATGTGACAAAGGATTATTTGGTAATATCCAAGACTGTAAATACTCTCGGTACTCTTATGGGTGGCGACAATTCTTTCACGCCCGATGAAATAGCTGAACTTGAAAACTGCGGCTGGGTGAAAAGGGTAGGGGCATTCACCTCTTCCGATTTTAATGTGAGTGCGTCGCTTGACATGGGTGGCAGAGGAATGTCAACATCATTATTCCTCGAATCGGTGCCGACCGACTTTTTTGATGTCGTACCCTCCGGGTGGCGGTTTGATCCGTTGAAGGACAATACCGTGCCGATTGTGCTCAATAAGGATTATCTCACGCTTTACAATTA
>CAMWYV010000117.1 GCA_947178565.1 uncultured Porphyromonadaceae bacterium
TGCCTTGAACTGCTGTCCCTGAATTTCTACAATTGCGTACATCCTGTTATAGGTTTTACGGTTATTCCCGCGGGCGGCACTTCCAATCGGCGGAATTGCACTTAACCGGAGCCCGGCGAGCAAAATTCGGCGGCAAAGGTAGTGATAATTATTTGTAATGCAAAATTCATAATACATAATTAATAAATTGCCGAAGATTTTACTACCTTTGCGTCGGTTTCCCAAGCATGACGATCTGATGACCATCACCAAAAGCATAAGCGACGAAAAAGTAGCCGCAGTCAAGAAAATGATTGAGGCGAGCCGCAGGATTGTGATTACCTGTCACAAGACTCCGGACGGCGATGCGCTCGGCTCGAGCCTCGCACTCGCGGCGGTGCTTGCCGGTGAACGCAAGCACGTCAGTGTCATCACCCCGGACACTCCCCCGAAGATTCTGAAATTTCTTCCGGGTGCCGAGCATATTGTCATTGCAAGCCGATTTCATGAGCGCGCCAAGCACCTCCTCGATACGGCAGACCTGGTGTTCTGTCTCGACTACAACGCGCCCATGAGGGTGGATCGTCTTGAACCGCTCCTCATGGAAAGCCCCGCGCCACGAATAATGATAGACCATCATCTCGACCCCGCCGATTTCACGGATATAGCCATCTCGGCTCCGGAAGAGTCAAGCACCTGCGCGCTGCTATACCGGCTGCTCTACCAGATGGGATGGGCGGGGAAGATTCATGCTGATGCGGCAACCTGCATCTACACCGGAATGCTCACCGACACTGGCAATTTCTCATACAATTCCAATAACCCCGATCTCTATCTAATCATAGCCCGGTTGCTCACAACCGGCATCAACAAGGACGAGATATATAATACGGTGTGGAATACCAACAGCGTCAACAGGCTGCGTATCTGCGGCTACTCCATTTACCGCAAGATGCACCTCTTTGCCGAACACTCCCTGTCGCTTATCTGCCTCACCCGGAGCGAACTCAATGAGTTTGACTATGTGAAAGGTGATACAGAAGGGCTTGTCAACAAGCCTCTCAGCATTCCCGGAATAGTCTGGAGCGTGTATATGAGAGAGGATGACGAAGATTATATAAAGGTGTCGATGCGGAGCGTAGGAAACTTCCCCGTGAATACTATCTGCGAAAAGCTGTATGGTGGAGGAGGGCATCTCAACGCCGCCGGAGGAGAGTTTCACGGCACTATGAGAGAAGCCGCCGAAAAACTTTTCGGCATATTGCCGGAAATTAAGGCGCACCTGGAAAACCACTCCAACGGATAAGATCAAAAAAACACTATCCCGATATGAAGATTAAATACATAAGCAGATTTCTTGCAGTCGCTGTGATGGCGGTATGCGCGACAATACAGTCGTGCAGCGACAAAAAAAGCTACGCACAGTTGCTCGAAGATGAAAACAAGGATGTCAATTTGTTTCTCGCCGACCATCGTGTTGCCGAAGCGCTCCCCGAAGACAATAAATTTGAAACCGGCGATAATGCCCCCTATTATCCGCTCGACAACGAAGGCAACATATATATGCAGGTCATTGAGATCGGAAACGGATCTATGGTGAAGGACGATCAGATCGTTTACTTCCGGTTCAGAAGAACCAATCTCAGTCTATATCCCGTAACCAGCTGGGAGGGAAACAGCGACAATATCGAAACCGGCGACCAGTCTTTCCGTTACAACAACACATCGCTCCAGTCATCGGCGCAGTGGGGGGCGGGTGTTCAGGCACCCCTCAAATATCTGCCTCTAAACAGTCAGGTGCGCCTGGTGGTGAAATCACAGTACGGCTGGACAAGCGAAATCGCATACGTGATTCCGTTCCTCTATGAAATCCGTTACTTACCCGGAAAAATCTAATCAAAACAACATATGTCTCTAATCAAATCCATCTCAGGTATCCGCGGCACTATCGGCGGAGCTCCGGGTGAAGGACTTTCGCCCCTAGATATAGTTAAATTCACAGCAGCCTACGCTACTTTTATCCGCAAGACCACTACCAAGACAAGCAATGTCATTGTGGTTGGACGCGATGCGCGTCTCAGCGGAGAGATGGTGAGCGGAATCGTTGTTTCCACTCTTTGCGGTATGGGCTTCGATGTTGTAAATATCGGACTCGCTTCAACACCCACCACCGAGATTGCCGTTACCGCCGAAAACGCCTGCGGCGGCATAATCATCACTGCAAGTCATAACCCCGTGCAGTGGAACGCCCTCAAGCTACTCAACGAAAACGGAGAATTTCTAAATGATGCACAGGGCAAGGAAGTGCTTGCTATCGCTGCTGACGACTCATATACTTTCGCTCCGGTGATGGAGCTCGGTCACGAGCAGATCAACACCACATACAACCGTCGCCATATCGACTCGGTGCTTGCTCTCGACCTTGTTGATGTCAAAGCCATCGCTGATGCGGACTTCACCGTGGCTGTCGATGCCGTTAATTCTGTCGGCGGAGTAGTGATTCCTCAGCTCCTGAAAGCACTCGGCGTGAAAAACGTTATAGAGCTCAACTGCGAGGCTACCGGTAAATTCGCCCATACTCCCGAGCCTATTCCCGAAAACCTCACCCAGATTTCAGACCTCATGAAAGAAGGTCGCGCCGATGTCGGCTTTGTGGTTGACCCGGACGTTGACCGTCTCGCAATCGTTATGGAAAACGGTGAGATGTTCGTTGAGGAATACACCCTTGTGGCTATCGCCGACTACGTTCTTTCACAGACCCCCGGCTCTACTGTCAGCAACCTCAGCTCGTCACGCGCCCTCCGCGATATAACCGAGCACCACGGATGCTTATACAGCGCCAGCGCTGTCGGTGAGGTGAATGTCACCACCAAGATGAAGGAAACCGGTGCGGTGATCGGCGGCGAAGGAAACGGCGGAGTAATCTATCCCGCAAGCCACTATGGTCGCGACGCTCTCGTAGGTGTGGCTCTTTTCCTCACCCTCCTTGCAAAGAGCGGCAAGAAAGTGAGCGAGCTCAAGAAAACATATCCCGCTTATGCCATCGCCAAGAATAAGATTGAACTCACTCCCGAAATCGATGTCGATGCAATACTCGATGAGGTGAAAAAGCGTTACTCTTCAGAGAAAATCACCGATATCGACGGCGTGAAGATTGATTTCGCCGATTCATGGGTTCATCTCCGCAAGAGCAATACCGAGCCTATCATCCGCATATATTCAGAAGCCGCAACCATGGAGGCTGCCGATGAACTTGCTCGCCAGATAAAGGATGTAATCGCTTCCATGACTGCGTGAAACATCTCGTAACCGCATTACTCGCATCACTGCTGCTCCTGCCGGTGGCTCCGGTAAGGGCGGCAGTGCCTGCTTTAGCCGACTCGGCTATGGCGTTTGTTGCTGTTCCTGTGGCGCATCTGCGCGAAAAACCGGCGCATTCCTCTGAAATGGTGTCCCAGGCGCTCCTCGGCACTCCCGTGTGTGTCACCGACACCGTAGGGGAATGGATTGCCGTAATCCTTCCCGATTCCTATCCCGGGTATATCAGCTCATCATCACTTGTGGCGGTGTCGCCCGATGATTTCGCCCGTTGGAGATCCTCGCGTAGGGTGATTGTCACCGCACCAGCCGCTGTGGATGTGGTGGCGGATACGGTTCGCGGCGGCAGGATCACCTACCTGATGAACGGCACTGTCGTGTGCGGTCAATCCGCTCCGGGCAGCCGGTATTTCGCGGTGACTATGCCGGACGGTGGCAGCGGATATATTCCGGAGGATGCGGCGATGCCTTTTCCCGAATCGTTTTCGACATATACCGATACCGACCTTGTGCTCTCCACCGCATCGCTTGCGCTTGGCGCCCCGTATCTCTGGGGCGGTACCACTCTGCTCGCTCCCGACTGCTCGGGCTTGGTGAGGAGAGCTTATTTCGCCGCCGGACTTCTATTGCCTCGTGATGCCTCGCAGCAGGCGCTTGTGGGCATTGAGATTCCTCTCTCCAGACCAGACCTGTGGAAGAGGGGTGACCTTCTTTTCTTCACCAACGAGGCGGGAACTAAGATTACCCATGTGGCGATCTATGACCGCCGCGGGCTTTTCATCCATTCTTCCGGTAAGGTTTTCATCGCTTCCATCTATCCCGGGGATGACTTGTATATACCTCGTCAGGTGGTGCGTGTCGTGCGCGTCGCCGGTTGCGAGGATACTCCGGGAATTGTGCGTCTCACATCTCACCCCTGGTATTTCTGATATGAAGCGGGCGATGATAGCTTTTATTCTGGCGTTGGCGGTTTCAATGCCGGCATTTGCGCAGACTCACTCCGGGCATCATGCCCGGAGGTATTATCTCGATGATGTGGCGCAGTTTGTTCCCGCTATCGCAAATTTCGGTCTGAGCGTATGCGGAGTGAAGCCTAAGCATGACTGGCGGGAACGTATAGCCCTTACCGCTACCTCGATGATTATCTGTGAAGGAGTTACCTATGCGCTGAAATATACCGTTCATTCAACACGCCCTGACGGCACAGACAACCACTCCTTTCCGTCCGGACATTCGGCGCGCGCTTTTCGCGGAGCCGAGATGCTCAGGTCTGAATATGGATGGGGATGGGGTGCCGGAGGCTATGCTGTGGCGGTCGGAGTGGCGGCACTGCGCATAGACCATCGCCGTCACCGTCTCGGAGATGTAGCGGCGGGAGCCGCTATCGGTTTTCTGAGCGCACGAGCCGCCTATCTGCTTCTGCCGCTGGAAAGAAAACTCTTCAGGTGGCGCAGCTCGGAGGTCACGGCTGTTGCCGCTCCGTCATGGTCGCCGGAAACCCGCACACTTTCTTTCGCCGCCGCCATAACCTTCTGATAAGCATGAGGCAATTCTTATGAATTGAAATAAAAATGGTAGGGAGGCTATTGTGTAAATAACGAGAAATCACTACCTTTGCAGCCGATTATGCCCGAAAAATAATCAACGGAGCATCTGCGGCGCAGTCATTGGCCTGTACTGCGGCGTATGTGTGTTCTATTTAAAAA
>CAMWYV010000118.1 GCA_947178565.1 uncultured Porphyromonadaceae bacterium
GGGTCGCCATGACCCTTGTGTGCTTCCGCGCGCTGTTCCCATTGTGGAAGCAATGGCTGCGATGGTGATTTTTGATGCATTACTGCTCGATCGTGTCAGCCGGCTCTGATAGTCCATACAGGTCATTTGGCGATTTTCTTGCCGGGCGTTTCCACGGCAAAATGCAGAAAATCACTATTGACGCAGGTTTATCATGTCCTAACCGCGATGGTACGGTTGGTCGTGGCGGATGCATCTACTGCAACAACAGTTCTTTCAGTCCGGATAAAGGTGGTGGAAGAAGCGTCGCGGAGCAAATTGAATTCGGCAAGAGCTTTTTTGCGCGCAAATACTCCGATATGCGCTATCTCGCCTATTTTCAGTCTTATACTGGTACTCATGCTCCGATCGCCACTCTTATTGACCTCTATTCTGAGGCTTTGCGTCAGCCGGAGGTAGATGGGCTGATAATAGGCACTCGCCCCGACTGTATGCCCGATACACTACTGAAAGAACTTGCGGAAATGCGTAAAAATGTCTTTGTAATGGTGGAATATGGTGCCGAGAGTTTTCACGATTACACTCTTCAGCGCATAAACCGGTGCCACACTGCTGCACAGACTATTGACGCAGTGGAGCGGACAAAAGCAGCCGGCATAGAAACCGGATTGCATTTGATTAACGGATTGCCAGGAGAAAACGAAGATATGATTCTCAAATCGGTGGATGTGGTGAACAGTCTGCCGGTGGATGTGGTGAAATTTCATCAGATGCAGGTAGTCAAAGGTACAGTATTGGCGTGGCAGTGGCAACGCGGCGAAGCTGATATCATCAGCTTTTCAGTAGATGATTATCTCGCGCTGTGTGTAAAAATAGTGAAAGCACTCCGCAAAGACATAGCAATAGAGCGGTTTGTCTCCCAAAGTCCCGCCGACATGCTACTCTATCCCAAGTGGGGGATGAAAAACTATGAATTCACCGATAGGTTGAACCGTGCCCTGAGAAAGTAATCCTTTTATTTCTTGCGGTTGCGGACGGAGCGGGTGGCAGAAGAAGTGGATCGGGTCGCGGTTGAACTCTGCTTAACTTTCTTGGATGGACGGCGTGCCGATACTCTTGAGGAGGTCAAGGCGCGTCGTTTAGGAGCGGATGTCACGGTATCGTTTTCCGTCACGGTCTTGTTGTCGCGTTTGTTCAGTTCTTCAAGAGATGGCACCCATATGTCTTTTTCAAAAGAGGTGAGTCGTTTCTCTATACTGTCCTGAGCGTGTTTGAGATCATCAGGATCAGGATAGAGTTGTGCCATAGACTTGTTGCGGAGGTTTCTGGTCTTGTAAATCTCTCCTTTATATAGACCTAAATTAAAATAATCGTCGTATGTGCTCTGCGGGAGATTATTGTCATCATCCGTGAATATGAGCTGGGAGGTGAGGTGAGGGCGCAGGTCGCTGTATCTTACCCAGAACATAGGATATTTCACTGCCTCCTGACCGAACTCCTCAGTGCGGTGAAGTACCGGACAGAGTGCCTCTATACGTGTACGCATCCTGCCTTCAGTGCGATCAAATTCCCAGCGCTCGATTATATAATAGCCGAGAACTTCGGTTGACGGCACATCACTCTCCTCTATATTGAAGACCTGATGCCTCTCGCTGTATCCTTTGCCGTTAGTATAATAAATGTGGAAGCGATCAAGCATATCGCGTACTTTCAGGCGGTATTCGTCTGTAAATACTTCGCGCCCGTCAAGATATTCATACGCGGGCAATTCGTCAGCGGCGAGAAGGCGCATCATTATTCTGAAAAGATTTTCCTGACCGTCAACACTCTGTTCCGGGAAATAAAGGGCGGCATTTACCGGTTCGTTCAGGTCAAGAGAGCGATATACCACTTTCATCCAGGCAAGGTCCGCATCAGATGTTTCGGTAGCCATGCGTTGGCGCGCGCGATCACTCACGGTAACCTGTTTGCCTTGAGTGGCGTTTGATCTGCGTGTCACTGCGCTGCTGGTGCTCTGTTGGGCATAGACAGTAGCAGATGTTAGTGCCATAACGCTTGAGAGGGCTATACGTACAATATATCTTTTCATCTGTAGAAATAATTATCAGTTAACAGTTACCTCCATAGGGCTGAGAGTACGCTCAATTCCGTCCGGACCAATAGCCTTGATGCGGGAAATATAGAAGCGCTTGCCTCTCGCCATGCGGCGGAATGAATCTTTTTGTCTCTGAGAGAATGATGCTCCGTTGCTCACCTCGGGGATAGCATTTCCCATAGAGTCAAAGAATACGGTCTCGAAGCCGGTGATTCGGAATTCAATGTCAAGCACACCGTCATCAATAGCGGCACCGAGTCCGGATGCATTCATCAGGGCGGCTTTGGTAATAGGTCTCTCTCCACGGAATCTGCCGCTGCCGCTTTCCGCAACCGGTATATAGGCGGTCGGGTCTGGGAGACGGCGAACCTTGAAGTCTATCGACGCAACCTGAGAAGTGTGTCCGTCAGGAGTCTTCGCGCTTACGCTGATCACAGCCGGCTGACCCGGCGCGGAGGGGCGCGCAATCCACCTGTCACCCTGACGTGTGAGAGTACCGTTAGTCATGGTAGCGCTTACAGAGCTTACAGGCAGTCCGGGTACTGATATTTCCACCGGATTATCAATGCCGGCATACAATACATTCATCAGTGTGGCTGATACAGTTGCTACCGGATCCATCACAACATAGTCGCCTGTAAAGCTATGTTTGCTCGTAGTACCGTCAGGATGAGGCATCTCCAGATAACCGTTGTAGGAGTATGCACCACTCTTTCCGGGTACAAAGCTATATGTGGAAGAGGCGTCAAGTCTTTTGCCGTCAATCACCAATGCCGGACGTGCGGTGGTATCGACAGCAGCAAGTACAATCTCCGCTTTGTAAGGGCTGCCGCGCATAATATATCTTGACTCCGGAATTACGAAAGCGTTCATTTCATTGACCCTGACATCTCCTGCATCAACTGCGCCTGCAAGCGCAGACAGAGCTTCTCCTTCGGCATATAGCACATCATTCTGCAGTTTGGACAGCAGGGCAACAGCCGCGACTACCGGCTGATTCTCAAATTTAACAGCCTCCCATGAGCGGAGAGCATCCGATGTATCTGTGCGGCGTGATTCAGTTGAAAGCATAGATTCGATTCCGGTTCTTGTCACTGAATCGGTAATCATGGGAGCAACAAATCCACGGAAACTCTCAACCTTTTGGCGCAGACGCTCACCGTTCCCGCTCACAGGGCTAAGCATCACAACCGAGGATGCCTCAAGGTTCTCGCGGTTCCGGATATTATCCGGATCACCTTTATCTCCATCGGCTTTTCTCACAATCGCAAGTTTGAGTGAGTCGATAGTGCTGCAAAGAGCCTGTGACTCGCGGCGCACTTCAGTGGCAAGTTCATGCCATTTGCCCGCTTTGTCCGGATTATTGCGTGCTGCAGTTTCAAGTGATGCATATACAGCATCGTTGCGCTGAGCGAAGTTCTGATTGGTATGTGAGAGACCGTCCTGCACCTGTGTAAATCCGTCAAGCACATCGCTGGACACATTGAGAGCGAGCATGGCGGTGAGGACGATATACATCAAGTTTATCATCTTCTGGCGCGGTGAAAGTCTCAGATTGGATTTACTCATCTGTGTAATCTTTTATCAGTCGTTGGTGCTTACGCGCGGAGCGTTGTTAAACATATTGACTGTCATAGCATTGAGCATCTGCTCATATACCTTATTGAGTTGTTGCATATTACGGGTAAGCTTCTGGGCTTCCTCGCGGTAAGCTTCTGAGCACTGTGCTGTCTGCTGATACATGTCTTTCATCTGACTCATTCCTGTGTTGACGCTCTGTATGGCATCGAGCTGAGATGAAACGCTGCGCAGCTGAATTTCATAAATGGTGTTCAGCCCCTGGATATTACGGTTTAATGCCTGCATCTGTTCCACGTATCCGGCTGCACCTTCTGCGGCTGCACCGGGATCGGTGGAGAGAGAAGAATAGCTGTTGAGCAGAGCTTCACCGGCAGCATTCAGTTTGGCGGCTGTTTCGCCCAGGCGTTCGAGTTCATGAGCAACTTCGGGAGATATGGGACTTCCTGCAGCGACGGCAACCGGAGTGATTACCCCTACAGATCCGGGTGAAGATACAGCTACCGGCTGAGATACTGATGTCGCATTCCCGGTAACTGCGGGATATTTGTCGCTATCCACATTGCCTCCGGCAAGATAGGGTATCAGATCCTCGATTGAAGATTCACGTGGCGGGCGATCGAAAGCTGTGAGAATAAACATCACAACTTCTGTACCCATGCCTACTGACAGAAGGATGTCGCCACCTCTCAGATGAAGAATTTTGAAGAGGGCGCCGAGAATAACGATAGCCGCGCCGATACTGTAGGCGATGTTAAAGAAGCGCTGTCCGCTCTCGCCGGAGAGAAAACGCTCCACAACATTTTTATATCTTTTGATTTTTCCCATAGCTTATTTCTTTTTCTTCTGACCTTTGGCAAATCCGATGTTGGTGCGAACGCATCGGAATCCTATATATGATCTCTGCTCGTTCTGATACTCCCACATTCTTATATCTGAGCGGATGTTGTGCGCAACATCTTTCCATGAACCGCCGCGAACAATCTTGCGCTTCAGGCGGTAAGGGTCTTCCTGCGCCGCATCATAGCGATACTCCGGGTTCAGATCGCTCATAAGCTTGCTTACGCTCTCGGTATAGGCGGTAGAGGTCCATTCGCTCACGTTACCCGCCATATCATAGAGTCCGAAATCATTCGGGGCGAAAGTGCCGACACGTGATGTGATCACATGTCCGTCCTGAACATAATTGCCCTCCTGCGGCTTGAAGTTGGCATAGAAGCAACCTTTGTCA
>CAMWYV010000119.1 GCA_947178565.1 uncultured Porphyromonadaceae bacterium
TGCGGAGTTTGATGACGAATTCTATGGCAGTGAGGAGTTTAATGAAGATGAATTTGATTCAGAAGGGTTTGAAGAAATGACCTTTGATGAATAATACCTATCGCCTGAACAGCCAGTCAATGACATCTCTTTGGATTTTTGAGCCGGCGAAGTGATTGAGAATAAGATATAAAGCTATAGCGGTGGCGCACTGACATATCAGTAGCGCCACTTCATTTACCATCACTCTTGCAAGAAAGCCGGCGGGGATAAGGGCAAGAATGGTAGTTGCAGCATACGGCAGAGTGTCGGTGATGAAGATCCACCAGTGCCGCCATGATAATTTGGCTGCAAAAAAAGTAGTGTAAAGCCATGCGATTACGGCAGCGGCAACCTGTCCCCACAATAATATCGCGATTCCTTTTGTCGGCTGATCCGGCGTGGAAAGAGTGACGTATGGCAGAGTGATTGCAATAGCTATAAAAGCTACTACATCGCGTATAATCTCGGTCGAGACTATAAGTTTTGTGTGTCCGCGGGCTATGATATAATTATTATATAGAGAGGAGAGTGAAACGAATACACCTCGTAGCAACAGGAGTTGGAAAAGTATGATTGCACCATCCCACTTGGTATTGAAGCAGATGTGAAAGAGGGGAGTCGCCACTACGATAGCAAGTCCGAGGGAAAACATAATGACATATGAGCCGAAGCGGTTCATCTTTGCGGTTACAGCAGCAAATTCACCCGGTTGATCCTGATACGAACTCAGTGCCGGTAGAAAGGATGAGGTGAGTATACTCACAATATTTGCTACCCCCATCGTACTCCATTTGTCTGCCTGTCCATAATAACTCAGGCTGAGGATGCCTGCGCGGTTACCGATTATCAGTCCATACACTTTTCCGAACAGCACATTCAGAAAGCTTGCGCCAAGCATACCGCTCCCGACCTTGAAAAAGTTTCGGATATGGGAGAAAGAAAATTTATATACAGGGCGCCATCCTCCCCCTATCCATAGTCCGGCAGACTTTGTTGCCGCAAGTATAATAGCTTGCCATACAAGAGACCAAGCTCCGTAGCCCCACACAGCAAGGGCAAGTGCGATGCCGGAGCTCAGAATGGTTGCGAGTGAATTAACAGTAGTCACCAGTTTGACAGACATCATTTTGTATAGTCGGCTTGTCTGTACAATAGCGGTGGCATTAAACACAAAGGTGAGAAACATCACCCGGCTCAGAGGAATCAGACGTATATCGTTGTCGAAAACTTTGGCTATCAGCGGTGCACAAAAAAACATGATGATATATACCGCTGCTGCCATAGCTATGTTAAACCATAACACAGAGCTGTATTCTTCCCGGCTACAGGTTTTTTTCTGTATCAGGGCAGTGGCAAAACCATTATCAACAAAGAGAACCGCAAATGCCTGAAATACCAATATCGCTGCAATTAAACCGAAATCATCTTTAGGCACTATATTTGCGAGAGCTATTCCGGTGACAACAGTCATAAAAACGGTGATGACACGGTCGATTGCGGTCCACTTTATAGTGCGCGCAACTTTCTGTTTCATCTCTTTGCGACCGTTCTCCTCCATACTGCAGTAAGATTATTCGGTAATCTGCTCAACCTTGATACCCAAAGCTCTCTTCTTAATCTGAGGGTTACCTTTGTAATATACTGTGCCGGTGCCCATTCCTATGATGTTGAGGTTTTTGGTCGCGTGGCAACCTATGCTTCCGGTTCCTGTAAGCCTGCAATTGATTTCATCGCCAATAAGACCGTCAGCCTGAATATGACCTGTTCCAGTGCAGTTGAGTTTGGCATCGGTGCATTTTCCGAATAATGTTACCGTGCCTTTACCGGTATCAAGTGCACCTTCTACGGTATTAGCCTCTATATTCCTCACGCTTAATCTTCCATTTCCTATGACCCGTGCCTTGAATTTGGGACAGGGTGCCACGCTCATTACTCTCACAAGGGAATCTCCGTTGTTTTCAACATAATTTAGATATTTTGAATAGACGGTAACAGTAGGAATATTCTTGTAAACACCTTCCTCTTTAGTGGCAAGCATGATTTCAAGTTTGTTACTCCCGGGTTGGAACATAATCTGTGATGCTGTTTCTGCGGAGGCAAAGAAAACAGCCTTACCGGCTGAATCGGCATTGCATTTATAGTCAACATTTATACCATCAGTCACTTTAAGTTCGTTGAAATCTTTTATATCAAGTTCATATCGTGTAATGGTCTGTGCGAAACAACCGATAGATATAAATGCGACTGCAAGAGTGATTAATATTCTTTTCATAGTCATTATTCTGGTGTTATTCTTTCTTCAATTTTCTGGAGAACTTTGTCGAGTTCTTCGTAAGTATTTGCCCGAAGCATTTCGATTCTGGTGTCTCTGAAATGTGATATTCCTTTGAAAAGGGGAGAAGCGGCAAGATGCCGGCGGATATGCAGGATGCCCCTGTATTCGTCAATACGGTCGATGCTTTCCCTGATCTGGCGCCGGAGAAGAGCGAATTTCTCAGCCATATCCGGAGTAGTTGTCTCGCCGTTAGTGATGAATGATTTAATTTCCTTAAAAATCCATGGTGCACCGATAGAGGCTCTGCCAACCATAACTCCATCGATGCCGTATTTTGAAAATGCTTCGGCGGCAAGTTCCGGAGTAGTGATGTCACCGTTGCCAATCAAAGGAATTGTGAATCTGGGATTCTCTTTTATTGAGGCTAAAGTTGTCCAGTCAGCGCTTCCGGTGTACATTTGGGAGCGGGTGCGTCCATGCACAGTCAGTGCTTGAATACCGCAATCCTGAAGCTGTTCTGCTAGTTCACGGATAATAATGTTATTGCAATCCCATCCTAATCGTGTTTTTACTGTGACGGGAATATTTACCGCATTCACAACTGCAGAGGTGATTTTAAGCATCTTGGGAATATCACGTAGCATTCCGGCACCGGCACCTTTTCCCGCAACTTTTTTTACCGGACATCCGAAATTAATGTCAAGAATGTCCGGCTTTGCTTCCTCAACAATTTTCGCTGCTTCTACCATCGGCTCAATTTCCTTGCCGTATATCTGAATCACAGTTGGACGCTCTGCCTGATTGATTGATAATTTTCGCGTAGTAGCGGCAATATTGCGGATCAATGCATCGGCAGATACAAATTCGCTATATACCATATCCGCTCCCTGTTCTTTGCATATAAGGCGGAAAGAGGTGTCGGTAACATCCTCCATTGGAGCAAGCATTACCGGCTTATCGCCAAGGTCTATATTGCCGATTTTCATTGATTGCGTGGAAAAGGTTTTATCAATACGAAATTAGTTATTAATGAATCATTACCCAAATTAAATCCCATTTAAACCATAAAAACAGCCGAACCGGATTATTTAAACGACAGAAAAGAGAGATTGTCCTGGGTAAGATTTGCTGCGGCTTCCCAAAAATCATCCATAGTAATGGCACGGATTTCTTCCTCCGATTGCTTTGGTGAGGCGACTTTACCGAAATAAAGTATTTGACGCGCTGAAGATATTGCATTATTTTCGCCATTCTGACGTGCCAACGCAAGCTGACCGATAAGTTGCTTTTTTGCGCTTTCAAGTTTTCGCGGCGTAATGCCGGTGTGAAGTGTACCAAGTGAATTGCGGAGAATATCCCTGCATTTTTCAGATTCTTCGTGATCGCATCCATAATATATGGAAAGGAGTCCGCAATCGGAATAAAACACTGAAGAGGCATCAACACTATAAACCAGTCCTCTTTTCTCTCTCATTTCAAGGTTGAGGATCGAGTTCATTCCGGGACCGCCTATCATATTGCACAGCAATGCGACTGCCGGACGTAGCGGACTTGTGATTCCTGGCACGCGCACACCTGCGACAGTATGGTTCTGATGAAGCGATTTTTCTATGGAGAGGTCAAACCGGCAGTTTATCAGAGGGGTAGTGCGGGAAAATACCGATGCCGGGTGATTGAAAAAGCCGAAATAATCGTTAACCATTTCCCTCACTCTCAGTTCTCCGGAGGCGCCGGTATAGAAAATGATAATATTTTCGTGAGAATATCTGCTGTCAATCCATCGGCGGCAATCATTTGAAGTGAAGGAATCCACATTCTTTTCACTGCCGAGAATATTATGTGCCATCGAACTTCCGGCAAAAATACGCTCGTCAAAGTCATCGAAAATTGATTCGGACGGTGAGTCGAGGTATGAACAGATTTCATCTTTTACTACCTCTCGCTCCTTTTTAAGCTCTTTTTCCGGAAATACTGATGCGGAAATTAGATCGGAACAAAGTTCGGCGGCGCGATGCAGGTTTCCTTTAGGAAAAACGGTGTATAGAACTGTTTCCTCTTTGGTTGTGTAGGCATTTAGTTCTCCACCAACGCTTTCCATTCTATTTATGATATGCCATGAACGGCGCTTTCTTGTGCCTTTGAAGATTGTATGCTCTACAAAGTGTGCGAGTCCGTGCTCATTCTCATTTTCGTCACGGCTGCCGGTGTTTATGACCATACCAAAATATTCCACCTCTCCTTTTCTGCGTACATGAACGAGCCGCAGTCCGTTGGGAAAGGTGGAATATGTGTATGGACAGGCTGAATTGTATGCCAAATCCGATAAGATTTACTGCATACCTGAAACGGTAGCGTTGCGGTCAATTTTACTAACAAGTCCCTGAAGCACTTTGCCCGGACCGAGTTCAACAAATTCAGTCGCTCCGTTTTCAATCATATTCTTGACGGTCTGAGTCCAGCGAACCGGTGCGGTGAGTTGTGCGACAAGTAGAGCCTTTATTTCAGCGGGGTCAGTGTGAGGAAGAGCATCCACGTTCTGATATACAGGGC
>CAMWYV010000120.1 GCA_947178565.1 uncultured Porphyromonadaceae bacterium
GACATCGCGCGCGATGTCCCTACTCTCCCGATATAATACAACATATTTATCTAAGAATGTCACAACACGGTGTAGGGACGTGGCGTGCCATGTCTGACCAAGACACACCAAAGTCCACCACCCTTTGCTGACATCGCGCGCGATGTCCCTACTCTCCCGATATAATACAACATATTTATCTAAGGATATCACAACACGGTGTAGCGACATGGCGTGCCATGTCTGACCAAGACACACCAAAGTCCACCACCTTTGCTGACATCGCGCGCGATGTCCCTACTCCACGGTGAGGAAAGTGTTAAAAATCGCTTAAAAGGCTTGGCGGATACAATATATTATATAATTTTGCGCTCTTAGAGAGTAATTCTATACAGGATCTCGTGAATACAACTACATCTATAATCCTACATACCTCACTCCGGGAATGCCGTAGCTCAAGAGCTATGGCTGTTATTCTACCCCCCCCCCATTGCTTTAACGTATTAACATTCAGCGGATTAGCCAATCCGCCCACACCTCATATCCAAGCCCTGCATCGGCATATGCCCGATGTGGGGCTTGCCGCGTTTACACCTCTTCGGAATCAATTTTTATTAATCAATCAATACTAACCAATTATTATTTTATGAAAAAACTTTTGCTTTTATTAATGGCGGTGCTGCTGTTCGCCCCACCACGCGCCAACGCCGCCACAGAGAAGAGAATCCCGTTTTATGTAGCCGCGAAATACGCCGGTTGGCCAAGTCATGCTACAACTCCAGGGTATGGATCCCAATTTTTCAAACAAAGTGTTGACAAGAATGATCCCAATAATACCTTGGCTGTTAAAAACACCAGCTATACCGTTTCAGCTGTAAAATATAGCAAAACTACATCTCACTCAGGTACAGACTCATACCTGTTTCAATGTAACCAGCCAATTTATCTAAAAACCCAGAAATTCAATACTGGCTCTACTACATATTACTTAGACTTTAAAACCGGTGATACTTCGAATGCTACAGTATTAAAGCTAAATAAAAGCACCAATATGGAATTTTCCATTCAATATGGAACAATTACCAAAGTGGAAGTTAAACTTGAGAGTGCTCTCGCGGGTGCTTTGATAGCAGGTACCGGGACAAAAGACCCTACTACCACTGACAATACGACCTATGTATTTGAAGTAGCCGATGATAGCAAAGTGATAAACATCAAGAATTCAAGTAGCACCGTAGCCAGAACTATATCAACGATCTATGTGTCATACCTAGAGGGCGAGCCCCCTGCCCCGGCAACTCCCACTATTAATATTCTCTCTCTTCAGCAACCAACCACAACCCAAGGGAAAGAAAGAGATTATGGATATAAGTTAGACACGGAGAATAAAGTTCTCACTGTCACCGGTCAACCCAAAAACTACCGTATGCTTGAAATCAAAAACTATTCCAAGTTGTCAGAAACACTCTCTGATGCTACCGGAATAGCCTATACTTTTAGCGAAACAGCGGACCTCCCCAAGGCAGTTGCAGATATAAAAAACTCTAATGACCCTAAAACCGGATGGGTACCAGCAAACGCAGCCTTGGCAAACGATGCAGCTCAGATAGGTATCTCTCCGGCATTGCCTACCGATGATACATGGGAGAACTGTACCGGTAAAATACGATTTATTTCATACAGCACCACTATGATCAGTGAAGATGAACTTTCTCTCGACATCGTGCTGAATCGTGTTGCAGCTCCAGAAATCGATATCGACAAAACCAATGCCATCGAGGGTCAGGAATATAATCCCTTCACCGGCGTATTGTCATACACCAACTATCCTGTCATCATGCTCAAGACGGAAACCGAGTATGGCAATAAGGAATACATCGTCACCAAATATATCGATCACAACGGAGATGAACAGACATATGATCCGAATTTGAACGATCCCAAAGACTGGAGACTGGAGCTGGACAACAGAACAGCCGGCATACCTCAGTATAACGGAGTTACCAATGAAATCAAATTCTGGTCATTCGTTCAGACCTACAATATGCCGGTAACCGGTGCAGCTAGCGGCACTTTAGTTACCACATACGCGGATACCAATAAAGACAAGCCTTTAACCATCACTCTAAGAAGTAACAGCCCCTATTATACCTCAAAACCCACTTTCGCCGCACCTAAAATCACTATTGACGGTAAGTTTGAGAAACTTTCCGGTAATGTGATGGGCTATATAAACAAGCCGGTTATCACCATGAAACGTGGCGGAGTTGTAGGAGATGAGGAAGACAAAACTATAGGTATTCTTCTTTATCAACTCTCGGAATCTTTTGCACAAACTCCGCTTGATGACAAGGATATCTTTACCTCTAATACTGAAATATTGAATAACTGGATTGGGCTTGGGCAGACCGATAAAATTAATCTTCCGGATAACTTCACCGGCAGAGTATTCTTCAAGGAACTCTACCAATCAGAAGATGGTCATTGGACCGGAGCTTATGCCTCGACAACAATCTTCCGTGACTTCCAGAAGATCAATACCGAGAGCATCAGCGATCTGAGCATTGACAACCTTAAGACCAATGTTGCAGAGGGCACTGTGGTGACTCTGGACAAGGATATGTACGTCACCGGAGTATATTCCACTAACAACGCCACAAACGGCACAAACATACCTGTGGTGATCTATCTTCAGGATGCCGACGGCAATGCCCTGCAGCTCAACGCCGAGTGTACCGAAGCTGAAAAAGCTGATTACGAGTCATGGAGCGGCAAGAAGTTCGCCGCAGGCAGCATATCCGGTGTGCTCCGCGGTCAGAGCATGGGTCTCCCCGTTCTTTCGCTCAACACCTCTACCATCGACTATACCAAGCTCATCGGCGCCCCCGCAGAAGCGACTGACGCTCCCGAAATCACGGAAGTCAGCACTCTTGATATCGCCGACTATGGCAAACTCGTGCTCTTCTCCCACTTCACCTACAACGGAGACGACACATTCACCGACAAGGAGGGCAACATATTCACCGCGGTAGATCAGCTCAACAGCACTCCCGACTGGGAACAGACAGTTGGCGATGTCAAATCCATCAAGGCTGATATGGCGGCAGGCGTTGAATACCGCATCAAGGGTTATGTAGGCTATTCCCCGGAATATGGTCCGGTGATTCTGCCCCTCGCGGTAGTACCCTCCGTGCGTCTCCTCGCGCCAAACCCCGTAAATACGGAAGCCGACGGCACAGAGACCATCAAGATGAATATGATTTCCAATAATCTCACTTTCACCGTTGACAAAACCGGCTTTGACCCGACTATCACCAGACTCTACTACTTCGATAATATTAAAGTTGGCAACAAAGAGCCGGAATGGACAACCAGAGCAAACCAGTACACCTTGTCTCAAAGTTCTTTTGATTATATTAAAAGCGACAAGATAACCCTTAAGTTCAAGCTTGTCAATCGGTCAGCAAACCTCGAGTCGGAAATTGTTACCGTAGAGGTCACTCTGCACAAAATTGCAGACAGCAAATGTGTTGACAATATCAAGGACTTCAAGGATATGTTCATCAACACCGAGAATCTCCCGGAAACCGGTGCAGACAACGTAGCCGACAATACCGACAACTACTATCGCCTTCAGGAAGAGCAGGGCGGATATGCGCGTATCCGCGAGGTGTCAGACAAATATCTATACATCCGCACGAACCTTGAGGATGAGAGCCAGATGTCAAATCAGGATCTCAGCGACCACTCCATCCTTCTTTATAACAAGCATGGCTGGGAGAACACCCTCGTTGCAGGCATAGAGGCTTCGATAGCACCCGCGGCAGTAGCCGAAGGTGACACCGAGGAGGAGGAGCCGACAGATCTCGCCGCATATACCCTCAAGCCCGGTGACATCATCACCAACTTCGCCCTTATCCCCACCCGCTCGGGCTACGGCAACCTTATCGCCGACATCAGCGACTTCACCAGAACCATCCGCCGCGTGGAGGGTGTGGAGAAGGGTCACAACGATCCTATTACTGTAGAAGCCGCTGATTTCGCAGGCTTTACCGATGCAGACCGTATGCTCCGATACAGAGTTGAGGACGTCATGGTCAAGAAAGTGCCGGACAGCAGCGAGAAAGGCTTCTACTACTATCTCGATATCCCCGGCAAACCGGTGCTCAACAACGGCGGCGTGTTTGAAGAACTGACCGGATGGGATGTGATGCAGGACGACAACGCGGTATTCAACCTCGAAGGCGTGGTTATGCTCGCCAACGGTGACATAGAAGAGGGTCAGGACGGCAGATATATGTTTGCCCTCGTGCCTCCGACCGATGACAATGAGGATGACTACAACATCATGCCCGGCGGAGTAGCTCCCGGAGCACCCGTAATCACTATCAGCGGTGATTTCACCGACAACGAGAACGGCACCTTCCTCACCACAGCCAAGGTTGCAATCAAAGCCGATGCCGAAGGAGCCACCGACCTCACCATCTACTACACCGATGACGATTCCGACCCCCGCACCAACAGCGCGGCTAAAAAGTACACCGGACCGTTCATCATCAGCAAAAACACTGTCATCAAGGCATTCGCCACAGCCAAGGGCGCTCCCAACTCCGAGGTGTCAGGCGCTTACTTCGAGCGCACTCTTACCGAGAGCAAGTATGTGATCAACTTTATTCTCGGCGCGCAGAAAGATGTGCCCTACCACTTCACCGGCAATGTACGCGTTGCAGCCAAGGGCGGCGATTACTTCTTTGTACGCGGCACCCAGGGTCACTACCTGCCCATCAACGTGGAGAACAACGCTATCGATCTCAGCACTGTGAATGTTGGCGGCTATATCAACGATATGGTCATCACTCCCCACAT